>CAYUEH010000134.1:0-10561 GCA_964442465.1 uncultured Laspinema sp.
TTAGTCGGATTTATCCGACTTTAGCTGTTAGGCGGGGGTTTGAACCCCCGCCGGACTCATGGGTTAACCAGCCGGTTGATTGCGGTTAACCTATTTATATTTTAGTTTAAGTCCTAAAATAATCGAGGCCAAAATAAAGGTAACAAAATTGGCTAAAATTACTGCAATATCTTGTTTAAACAAGCCATAAATTAACCATAAAAATACTCCAATACAAAACATTAAAAAAGTATTTAATGAGACATCTTTTGTGGATTTAGATTTCCAAGTTTGGAGAACTTGAGGGACAAAGGCCAAGGTTGTTAACGTTCCAGCGATCAATCCTATAATTGTAATGGTCTGTTCGTTCATAAATGCTGTATTCGGCCCACAACTGCCTATAAAATTTGGGATAAAAATTGCCGGGTTCGTTCTTCTTGGGGATTTTGGAAAAAGTTAGTTGGTGTTGCCACTTCGATGACCGTTCCTGCATCCATAAACACCACGCGATCGGCCACTTCTCGGGCAAACCCGACTTCATGAGTTACCACAACCATTGTCATCCCAGAAGTTGCCAAATCCCGCATCACTTCTAGGACTTCCCGGACCATTTCTGGGTCTAAAGCGGAGGTGGGTTCATCAAACAGCATGATTTTCGGTTGCATTGCCAAGGCGCGGGCGATCGCCACTCGTTGCTGTTGTCCCCCGGATAACTGCCCGGGATACTTCTGCGCTTGTTCCAGAATTCCCACCCGTTCCAATAACTGCATCCCCACTTCCTCTGCCTTCACCTTAGACCATCGGCGCACCCATTTGGGGGCTAAAGTCACATTTTGCAAGACGGTGAGGTGTGGGAAGAGATTAAACTGCTGAAAAACCATCCCCACTTCCCGGCGAATATTATCAATATTCTTCAAGTCATTGGAGAGTTCAATGCCATCAATTTCAATCCGTCCTTTTTGATAGTCTTCGAGGGCATTAAAGGTCCGGATAAAGGTTGATTTACCGGACCCTGATGGACCCATAATTACCACGACTTCTCCGGGGTCAATGGTTAGACTAACTCCGCGCAGAGCGTGATACTGTCCATACCATTTTTGGACATCTTTGGCAATAATAATAGGGGGGGTGTCATGGGTCATTGGTTTTTTGTCATTGGTTGTTGGTCATGGGTCATTTGGGGTTGGTCGTTGGTCGTTGGTCATTTGGGGGGTGTCATGGGTCATTGGTCATTGGTGGTTGGTCAAGTGACAAATGACTAATGACTAATGACCAACAACCCATGACTAACTATCTCGAATTGTGGCGGCATTTCCTAAAGTTGCTGCGGCATTTTTCATCCGTTTGATATCTTCTAAAGACCATAATCGGGTATCTTCGCAGTGATGCGCTACGAGTAATCCCCACAGTCCGATCGGGGAAAGAACGGGAACCACTAAGTTAGCTTTAACTTGGAGGTTTCGCAGAAACTCTCGATGGCACTCGTCGATTGGTTCAGTTTCAATATTAGAAATGGCCCGGACTCGTCCTTGCAAATATAACGCGGCATATTCCTCCCCAAAACATTGGTCGGGTCCACTTTGTCCCATGATAGAAAATTGAGGATCACTCACGGATTCAAAGGTAACTTGTCCTTTCCAAGGGGAATAAAAGTAATATAATAAAATCCGATTAACCTTGAGGCTTTCTCTTAACTCAGATGTAGTTTGTTGAATTAACAAATCCTGGTTTAGGGTTTTCGCTAAACGGTCCGCAACCTTTCGCAAACTCCAATCAGACATAAATAAAAAATTTGGGGTTTAAATGGGTGAGGCAAGGGCGTTATCCAAGAACTTGCCTATTTTTTGAGCATCGGGAAAATTAGGGGGTTGAGGAGGCGATCGCCTTTAAGATTTCCCCACGGCTAATTTTCGCTCTAACCGGCGACTGGCAAGGGACATTCCATAGCAGAAAATCCAGTAAATTAAGCCCACAAAAATGTAGACTTCAGCATAGTCCCCGATAAATTCAGGTTGAGCCAGAATCGATCGCGCCATCCCTGTTAATTCTACTAAACCCACCAGCGCCAGTAAAGAGGTATCTTTAAATAATCCAATAAACTGCCCCACAATGGCGGGAATCACGGCGCGTAATGCTTGGGGTAATACAATCAGCGAAATCACCCAAGGGGTTGCCAATCCCAACGCTTTCGCTGCTTCAATTTGTCCTTGAGGGACAGATTGCAACCCTCCTCGGACATTTTCTGCCATGTAAGCGGCACTAAACAGACTCAACCCGGCGATCGCCCGCATGACGCGATCGAGACGCATCTCCACAGGCAAAAACAACGGTAACATCACCTGCGCCATAAACAAAATCCCAATTAACGGCAATCCCCGGACAATTTCAATATAGAAAATGCACAACCAGCGCAACACCGGGAGAGAACTTTGCCGTCCTAATGCTAACAAAACTCCCGCTGGAAATGACAAAACAATACTCACAATTGCCGTTACCAGGGTGAGTAATAATCCATTCCATAACTGACTCTGAACCTGTCGCAGTCCCAATCCCCCGCCAATGAACCAAAGAATCACCGGAAATGCTAAAATCCAGGCCAAAGGAATCCATTGCACCCACCGGGAACGCCAGCGAATTGCCCAGAAAGAAAAACCAGCAGCGCCAGCGATCACCCCGGTTGCCATGCCGATACGCCAATAGAGTTGGGGGGGATATCTTCCCACTAAAAATAACCGCCAGTTGACCCCAATGACTTGCCAATCTGCCAAGGCGATCGCCCAATGCAAAAATCCGCCCCCTAGCTGATAAATCAACCCCAGACAAATCACCGTCAAAATACTGTTGTACCAAGTATTAAACAGATTTTTTCTAGCCCAAATCCAGGGAGAAACTTTGGGCGTAATCGGTGGGAGTTCAGCTTTGCTATCCATAGATTCTTCACCCTTGACAACAGATTTAAGCAGTTACAGCAATTTTCATCTTCATGAAGTCAGTCTATCTCGATCCCCCCTAGCCCCCCTTAACAAGGGGGGGACCTGGAAAGTCCCCCTTTTTAAGGGGGATTTAGGGTGATCCTTAATGGACTTCATTGACAAGAGAAACACTATATTATTAATTGTAATTCTAGCGTTCTTTCAGTTGGACTTTTTTGTTGTAAAAATTCAGAAACAGGGAAATTAATAAACTAATCGTTAAATAGGTTGCCATCAACAGAATCATCACTTCCACCGCCCGTCCCGTTTGATTAAACGTGGTGGAGGCGACAAAATAAATATCAGGATACCCGATCGCAATGGCTAAACTGGTATTTTTCGCTAAATTCAGATATTGACTCGTCAGAGAGGGGATCATCGTTCGCAACGCTTGGGGAAAAATCACCAAGCGCAACATTAAACTGGGATTCAACCCCAGGGATTTCGCTGCTTCCCACTGTCCTTTGGGCACCGACTCAATCCCGGCGCGCACAATTTCTGCAATAAATGCTGCCGTATAAAGACTCAATCCTAGCACCAAAGCGGATAATTCCGGAGACAGTTGTAATCCCCCCACAATTTGTCCATTCTCCAGCACTTCGGGTATCGTCCAAGGCAGGGGAAAGGCAACAACTTGCTGACTTAAATAAATTCGTCCCGGCAATTCTATGACATCTTGAATCCCAGGCAAACTCAAGAAAACCGCCGAATACCAGAAAAATAATTGCAGCAATAAAGGCGTATTGCGGAGAATTTCCACATACAGTAACGAAAGTTTTCTTAATAGCCAATTATCCCACAATCGCCCGACTCCAACGGTAATCCCGACTACCGTTGCCAGGATAATTCCCACCGCCATCACTCGTAAGGAGTTGAGTAATCCGACCAATAAAGCTCTCGCGTAGGTAGAACTTCGGTCGTAGGGGATCAGGGTTTCGCCAATATCAAATGCTGCCTGAGAGTCTAAAAAATTAAATCCCAGACTCATACCTTGTTGCTGTAAATTGCGCTGCAAGTTTTGCCACAGGGTTAGTCCCAATATCACAATTAAGACAACGGCAACAGCTTGGATGGCAATAAACCAAAATCGGCGATCGCGCCACAATCTTCTCATGTATGGTTCTCCTAAACTGATCCCGAGACTTTACCCAAACTGACTGCGATCGTGCGGTTCATCCCAATTTATCATCGGTCCTTTGGGAACAATTCCCGTAGGATTGACTTTCGGATGACTCCGATAATAATGCTGCTTAATATGGTCAAAATTGCAAGTAGGTTTTATCCCCGGATGTTGGTACAACTCCTTGAGATAATTCCATAAATTAGGATAATCTACAATTCGCCGGATATTACATTTAAAATGCACATAATAAACCGGGTCAAACCGCACCAGGGTGGTAAACATACAAATGTCGGCTTCTGTTAGGCGATCGCCACATAAATAGCGCTGTTTTCCCAGAATCCCCTCCCAGTGGTCCAAGGCATCAAATAACTCCGTAACCCCTTCCTCATACGCCCCCTGAGTGGTGGCAAATCCCGCCCGATACACCCCATTATTAATCGGTTGATAAATCTCATCAATAGTTTTATCAATCACCCCTTGCAAATCCGGTGGATATAAATTAATGGAATTTTCGCCAATCCCCTCAAATTCCGTATCCAACATTCGGATAATTTCCCGAGATTCATTGTTGACAATTTGATAGGTTTCTTGATCCCACAAAACCGGCACTGTCACTCGTCCACTGTAATTCCCATCCGCTTTGAGATACAGTTGCCATAAATAATCGCAGTGATTTGCCGTATCCGGAATCATCCCAGGATAATCGGCAAATTCCCAACTATTTTGGTCAATCACTGGGGAAACTACTGAAAGACTAATCGCCGATTCTAAGCCTTTCAATGACCGCATAATTAGAGTCCGATGGGCCCAAGGACAAGCTAACGATACATAGAGATGATACCGTCCTGCCACTGCCGGATATCCACTGGAACTATCGGCAGTAATCCAATTCCGAAAGGTGGTAGAAGGGCGAATAAAGCGACCGCCACTATCTTCCTGTTCCCGTTCAGTTACCCATTTTCCATCAATTAATAGACCCAATCCCATTGGTTTGTTCTTCCCTAAATTTTGAAAAAGTTTAGCGTAAAAATCAACTGGTTTTAGCGAAAAGGCGGTGAATACATCAACCCGCCATCAGTCGATAATCGATTTAATCCCCGCTCAAGATTGAGAGGGGTTTCCGGCCCTAAATTGCGATTGTAAATTTCTCCATAGTTTCCCACATGGCGAATCACGCGCAGGGCAAAATCATTGGTCAATCCTAAGTCTTGGCCTAGATTCCCTTCTGTTCCCAAAAAACGGGTAATTTCGGGATTGGGACTATTCACCATTTCCTCGACATTTTCGGAGGTAATCCCGAGTTCTTCGGCGTAGATGGTGGTATAAATAATCCAATTGACCAAATCGGACCAGTTCGGGTCTCCTGGGGCGACTGCTGGGGCGAGGGGTTCTTTGGAAATGGTTTCTTCTAAAATTAAATGTTGTTCAGGGTCAGGAAATCGCGATCGCCGCGAGACTAATTGAGAGCGATCGGAGGTTACTGCTTGACAGCGACCCTGGAGATAGGTGGCATAGGCGACGTTAATATCTTCAAATACCACCACTTGATAGTTGAGCCCGAGACTTGCCATGCGATCGGCAATATTTTGCTCGTTTGTGGTCCCGGTTTGGGTGCAAATTGCTTGATTGTTTAGTCCGGCGAGGTTGGTAATTCCGCTATTTTGGCGCACCATAATCCCTTGTCCGTCATAGAAGACGACGGGGGCAAATTGCAACCCCACGGCCCCTGTATCCCGACTGAGGGTCCAGGTGGTGTTCCGACTGAGGATATCCACTTCCCCACTTTTGACGGCGGTAAAGCGTTCTTTCGCGTTGAGATTGCGGAATTCCACCGCGTCGGGGTCGTCAAAAATCGCCGCAGCGATCGCCCGACAGATATCCACATCGAGTCCCGCATATCTGCCGGTGGCATCGACAAAACTAAATCCCGGTAACTCGCCACTGACGCCACAGACAATCTGACCCTGATTTTGGATTTGAGCCAATTTCTGGGAACCCGTAGTAACATTGGCGTTGGGTTGACCCGATGTCCCCCCACAAGCAGTCGCGGCGATCGCCAGACAGAGACTCGCCAGTTTCAATAATCCCTTTTTACTCATCTCGATGAATTTCTTATATTGAATTGGCCGGTTGCAGTGCGATTATCCTGATTACAGGCTGTGCTTTATCTTACACGACTGGGTAAATCCTGGGAGTTCGACCGCAGAAAATACCCACTGCTGTGGCGATCGCAGCAGGTATTTTATCAAGAGTTTCAACAGGTGAGTGAGTGGTGCCATTACGAGCGTCTCCCCCAAGAAAGCGGCAGACAAACCGGACCGCGATCGGTCATCCATTGAGGGAAATAGAGAGTAGGGCCAAGGGAACCCCGCTTTTGAGCAAGGGGTTATCCCATATCCGTGGCAATTCGTTCGCTGGCGATATCGCGAATCAGAGAGAGGCGAGATCGCAGGTAGGCATTCAACACATTCACTTGATCCGGATCGAGGGGTTGCTCTTGTCTGAACTGCTTGAGCAACCACTGCACCAAGCTTGCATCATCTAGGCTTAACAAAACGTTAACCTGAGTTTTTTCTATCAAGGACCAAATTTGACGTAGCATTAAGGGATTCATATTTCCTCCTGCCAACAAAAACCAATCTCTTGTCGGGGATTGGCTCAATGCGGATTTATTTCGCGGCTACCCGAAAAACGACTCGCGCCGTTCTTCCAGTGAGCTTAATAATTCCTTTATATTTACACCATACCGTATTTATCCGGGATTGGATCGACAGAACATAAGATGCAACAATAGTTACCAAAACCTTACAATTCGTTTGTTACAAACTTTACGTTTTCAGCCCTTGTTCTGTCTTGAATCCGTGATTTTTCAGCGAATCAGGCTGTTTTTGGTAATTGAGACTACATATTAAGTTTTTTGAAGATAGGCGATCAAATTTATCGGGGGTCCGATGGCTAACCAGTTGTAAATTAGTAATTAAATCTCGTCTAGCTCGCAAACAGGAGTTGCCTTCAGCCTTTTACCTTCCAACCCTTATCTTACAAGGGGCAAAGGGAAGATGGAGTAGAGCAATCCTAAATAGGGGAAAAAATGGATCCAAGGTTGAAACCCTGCTTGGTTTGTTACATCAGATGTAAACTGCTATATGAGGAGCAAATTAGGCTTTCCAACCTGGATTGGTTTGAGTAAACTGTAATCCCAGCAAGAGGAGGGGGTAGGAAAGGCTATAAATAAAAGACGGGGATCCCAGGGACCTCCAGAATGGGGCGCTCAAGGACGATTGTATGGTTGATTGACTCCACTAATAACGTAACATACTTCCGATTGAGGGACCCTAGCCATACCCCTCAACCCGTTTAATCAGCCAGATGCTGATCTTTATAGCGATCCTGAAGCTCCGCAACTAATTAAATATAGGCAATTTACAACCTGAGAACCCAGGAAGCCTGTTTTCTCGGGGGGGGTCCTATTTTACTGATGCCCCTGTTATCGAATTAACCGTTCAAGAAGATATCGATAGCGGTGTGGAAGTAACCCTGATGACATTTATGATGATTCAGAGTGTCCCCAGTGTGTGGCAAGGCGGATAATTCCAGCAGGGTAGGCCAAAGCAGGATTACGATGTTTTATAGTTTTTCAAAAAATAGTGGTCTGGCGGAAACAGGATAGTCTTATGCCTGATCTCAATTCCAGCCATAAGAAGGTAATATAGATTTATGGAGTAAGTACATTTTAAAATGAAGCTACCTGATTACCAACGAGTAATTTATAAGCGCATTCCCTTGCTAGATGTGGTAGGGCAGTTACGCTTCCCTACGCTTCTGAAAATTAATAATCAAGAGCCGTTTGAGTTTCAAGAGAGAATTCGTTGGGATTACCCGATTTTTCAACGATCTCATTCTCTAAATCTTCCGCCTGATCTGGCGGCATTAGTGCCACAACTTAGCACCTTTTCAGCCCAAGACCCCACTTATAATTTTCAGTCTGAAGATTCAAAATGGCAAATTTCTTTAAATAAAGACAGTTTAACCTTATCCACATTTCAATATAAGAGGTATGAAGAATTCAAGGAAAAAAATGAACCAAATTGTTAATATTTTTGAAGAATTATATAAGCCCTCTTTTTACTTAAGATTAGGATTAAGATATCGGGACTTAATCCTGCGCTCTAAGTTGAAAATAGAAGATAGACCGTGGTCTGCATTAATTAGCAAAGACATTGCTTCAGAGCTACATAGCGAACTTTCTGGCTCAATTCTTACTTTAGTAAAAAATTTAGAAATTGAACTAGAACAAGGTCGCGTTAACTTTAATCATGGTTTAGTGGTATCCCAAGATTCTTCAAGAGGTAATCTTCAAGAAAACGGTTATTTGTTTGATGCTGATTTTTTTGTAGAAGGTAAGATAAACAAGGGGGATATTTGGAATGTCTGTGACAACTTCAACCGAACTGGGGGCAAACTATTCCGATGGAGCATTACAGATGAACTCCACAACGCAATGGAACCTCAACCGCTCACTCATGATTAATCTGGATACTTTTACTAGGACAAAGCAGAATACAATTTTCCCCATCAGAACATCTTACCAAGATAGTGGAGATCTGACGCTTCCTCCAGCACAGAGAGACCGGAGCGTTTCTATATTATCGCCATCTAATTTATCTCTCAGAATAGAGCTAAGTTATGAGTCAGATCAGAAAACACTCAGTTTTTTAAAATGCCTGTTGATTTTAACTAAACTTTCTCCAGAAGCATTAGAAAAAGCCCGTGAACAACTAGAATCTATTCATCAGGACAGTGAAGAAAGCTATTTCTATCAAGAGTCTGAATCTCAGGAAGTAGTAAATTCTTTTCTATCTGTAGCCAAGTCTATGCCAAGTGAAGACACTGAATATGATTCTATCTACACCGATGAAGATCTGGACAGTTTTTAACTAGAATATTCAAATGTTTGTTGAGTAAATTGATGCCACTGAATTGCGCCAGGGTGATATTATTCGAGGTTTATTCTACCCCGAGTTAAACTGTTCCGACTTACATCTCATTGGGACCCCCGACCTAAATTCACCTAATCTTACACTCAATACTGAAGTTCAAGCAAATTTATTAGCCTTGACTGATAATAAACCCAAAGAAGGTTTAACCGTATTGACCGCACAGATGAAAGTATATTACGGTAATTTCATTCTAATAACCCAGTGTTGTGATATTGCCAAGCGAGAAAAAGGAAAACCTAATTTATCAGCGTTTGTTATTTCTCCTCTTCTAGAAGTTCCTTATCCCATCCGTCAAAACCCAGACAAACTCAGTCAACTTCAAGCTAATAATCAAGGCACTTATATTAATTTCTTCTACATTCCCAGTCATCAACATTTGTCACAGGATTATGTAGTTGACTTTAATAGAGTTGTTGCTTTGCCCCGTTCCCAGTACGACTTCGTACTTTCCAAAAAGGTACTACAAATGACTGATCAACAGCGGGTTAAGTTTAAACTCAAACTAGGGTCTCATTTTTCCAGACCTACTCAAGAAGAACTGGACGCCCAAATTTATCCATAACAATGGAGAATAGCGGATTCGAACCGCTGACCTCTGCGGTGCGATCGCAGCGCTCTACCAACTGAGCTAATTCCCCGGTCATTCGTAGAACCATCATAACATGAACCCGGGCAGAAAGGGAAGAGGTAATCCCAGATAAATTTTGGTGGGGTTCAAAATGGCTCAAACTCCCCTGGCAGTAGAGTGTGCCTAACCCGGTACAGGTTGAGACCAACAGCGATGAAAGAACTCCCGGAGGCGATCGAGTTCCACATCGCGCAGATCGTCCACCGTCCAGTCTGCCTGCCGTTGGAGCATATGAAACGGGTAAGTATTGGCAATGCCAACCACCTGAATCCCCGCCCGTTGAGCCGCCTGAATCCCAGCCGGAGTATCTTCGATCGCCAAACAATCTCTCGGGGTCAGGTTGAGGTCCGGATATTGCTGATTCAACCGTTCCACCGCCAGCAAATAGCCATCGGGTTCCGGTTTGCTCGTAGTGATGTCATCTCCGGCGACGATCGCCGAGAAATATTGGGCCATATTTGCCCGATTTAACACCAGTTCCACCTCCGATCGCAAAGCACCGGAGACCACCGCTAATTTTAACTGAGCGCCGCGCAGTTTATAAATCAAGTCTTCCACCCCGATAAAAATCGGCAGCTTATTCAGATTAGCGAGTCGTTCCTGATAGGCGATCGCCTTGCGAGCAATCAGAGCATTCAGGGCCTCCTCCGTCAGAAACCGACCCCGACTGGCAAATAACTCCGCAATACAGGCGCGATCGCTACGTCCTAAACAGATTTGCCAAAACTCCCCCTTTTTTGGACGCAAGTTCTCCGCCAGCAGCAACTCATTGATTAACGCCTCGTGAATCGACTCATCATTAATAATGACCCCATTGAAATCAAATAAAATCGCCTTTAAACTCATGATGTAACGACCT
>CAYUEH010000135.1:0-2318 GCA_964442465.1 uncultured Laspinema sp.
TTGTCAATACTTTGTAACAGAAAGACAGTTGACCGTTCTGGCAAAAGCGAGGACAATAAATGGGTGCAACTCGTGCAAGCAGATTAGGCCCTAAAATTAGGACTGTCGGATTGTCTAAACTAGATTATAAAATCGGAGGGGAACTGCTCGGTTGCCCGTAGTCGCCCGATGATTGCGATCGCATCTTTAACCCTAACCCTTATAAAAAAAAGGCCATGTCTCAGGATATCAGCACTAAAACCATAGACTCACCCCAGGCGGAACAGGAGCGCGGTGGAGTTGGCACCCCGAATTGGTCGGTGGATGCCTACGCCGATCGCCTCATGAATGACCTGTTTCACGATGTAGACCGGATTTTAGATGGAGGCACCCGCAAACCCAAACCGGCCCCCCCGGATTTGGTGACCTTGCAATCAGTGCAGGTGCCTCAAATCATCCTGCCTCCGACGATGATGCCCAAAACTGCCGCAGAAACGACGGTGGATGCCAAGGCAACTCGCACGGATAAACGACGCAAGGGACAATCATTCGATCGCCTCTTATTAGGGTCCGCCTGTGGATTGCTCCTGATTACCCTGGGACTCTGGTTATGGAATCGGGGATATTTGCAGCAATTCTGGGCGCAAATTGCCCCAGCACAGCAGGAAGCCGTAGATCCTCCTAAAACGCCGGAACAGTTGAAAGCTGAGGCAGACGCGGAGTTTGCTGCTTATATGGAGCGATCGCTCGATGTCATGGACCGCCAAGCAGCGGGTCAACCGGCAGAACCAGTGGTGGCCCCCAATACCGCGTTGCCGATTCCCCCGCCGCCACCTCCGGTGAATGTCACCGTTAATCCCCCGAATGTGATGGTCCCGGCCCCTCAAGTGACGGTAAATACTCCTCATCAAGGGAATCTGGCCGAAGTGCTCAATCGGATTGCGATCGCCTTGGAACGTGGCATCAATCCGACTCTGGTGCAACCCAATCTCACCGTTACCGTTCCTCGGACCCCGGAAGCACCCCAAACCACTGCAGCGGCCCCAGCACCAGCGGCCCCAGCACCAGCGGCCCCAGCACCAGCGACCCCAGCACCAGCGACCCCAGCACCAGCGACCCCAGCACCAGAGGCCCCAGCACCAACCGCAACTCAAGCCCCCACCCCGGAACCGGCCCCCACTCCCACTCCCACTCCCACTCAACCGCCAAGAACGGTTACCGTCCAACCCCAGGTAGCAGCGCCACCCCCACCGGTTCCCCAACCCGCACCCCCAATCGCAGAAGAAGCCCCCGCAGATAATGAAGGCGGCGAAAATCCGGCAGCGGAAGAATCCGAACCGGCCCCCGCCCCATCGGCATCCAGTTCTAGCGTTTCGGGTATCAAGCATCAATTAGTGGGAATTCTGGAATTGGGCGATCGCTCTGTTGCCTTATTTGAAGTCGATGGGGTTCCCCGTCGCGTGAATATTGGCGAAACGATCGGCTCTAGCGGCTGGAGTTTAGTTGAAGTTAAAGACGGCGAAGCCATTATTCGTCGCAATGGTGAAGTGCGTTCCATCTATACCGGACAGTCTTTATAGGGAATTCCCCGTAAGACGCTGGAACTCATCAAGCAGTCGGGGTGCAGATCATGCACCCCTAGCCGTGAAAACATTCACGAAAAATTGCCCTACCATAGATACAAGAAGTCAAACCTGAGCGAGGGAGTGCCTGCAATGGGTCTATTTGAAGACATGAGCCGGTTCTTAGAAACCAGATTAGAGGAATTTATGCGAAATAATCCTCATCTGGAATTGCAGGTGCTAGAAGAGCAACTGCGGGAACAAGAAGAGGATACCCTGAAGTTAATTCTGGAGTTGCAACGGAAAGAAAAACAATTGCAGGATAGCATTCTCTCCACCGCTCAGGAGATTCAACTCTGGCACGATCGCGTCAGTAAAGCCCAAGCTGCCAATCGTGAAGATTTGGTCCGTGCCGCACAAGAACGAGAAGCCTCTTTACTCCGGGAAGGCAATCAATTCTGGGGACAAATGCAAGGGGTGAAAGAACGGATTGAAAAGGCGAAAGATTTATATCGTCAGATTCAAGTTCGCCGTCGAGAAGTGAAGGCGAAATCCGTTGAGGCAGAGGCAGCGCGGGCTCAAACGAAAACCCAAACGAGTTGGGATACGGGATGGAATAAAAGTTATAACCGCAGTTTTAACAGTGGTGCAGACCCTTTGGATCAGGAATTTCGCCGTTGGGAAGCTGATGAAGAGTTGGAACGGTTAAAGCGCAATATGAAACGGTGATGGTGACGTGGGGTTTGGGAACCCGGAAACGACTGAAGTCGTTACTAC
>CAYUEH010000135.1:2418-10504 GCA_964442465.1 uncultured Laspinema sp.
CCGGAAACGACTGAAGTCGTTACTACCAACTTAGGGGTTATATCCGGGTTCGTCGTAACGACTTTAGTCGTTATTTCCCCAGGCTTAATGAAGCCAGAAACGACTGAATTCGTTACTACAAACTTAAGAGGGTTCTGGGTTCGTCGTAACGACTTTAGTCGTTATTTCCCCAGGCATTAATGAAGCTGGAAACGACTGAAGTCGTTACTACAAACTTAGGTAGCAATTTGACAAGAGAATTGTGCAAGAGGAGCATATTGTGACCGACTGAGCATCGGTTACAAGATGCTCCCATTGATGTATGTGAACGGGTCCAATTCATTTTAAACTGCGGATATACCTAATGCTTTCCGATTCTCACAAAACCTGTACCGTACAAAGATAGCACTTATGAACTTGCCAGAATTTGAGTATTTAATTCGCAAAACGGTCACCTATTTGGATTTTCACAGCGATGATGCCTCCAAGGAATTAAACGCACAGTGGCAACAGGTGCTCGGGGAGATTCAGCGCCTCAAACGACAGAAACAGCAGGAAAAATCCCGTCGCAGTCCCAGCAAACCGCCCAAACCCGAGTAATTTCCAGGAATTTTTGGAAAAAACCCGGGTATTATTGCTCATTACCGATGTTATTCGCAGATTCCGATCCAGACGGGTAGCGATCGCAGCCCGATCCGACCTAAGATCGAGAAGAAAACCAGTAACAGCGACAGAAATTGTGAGTGATTCGACTCTAGAGAAAATTCTCGACTTGGCAAAATCTCGGGTAGACTCTGCCGAGGTTTACTATGTCTCCAGTCAAGATACCCCGATTGAATTTGAAAACAACCGCCTGAAATCCCTGCAAACTAAAGCCCTGCAAGGGGTGGCCCTGCGGGTGATTTCCAAAGGCAAAATTGGGTTTGCCAGTTCCACGGACCTCACCCGCCTGGATGATTTAGTCGATGCGGCAGTGCAAACCTCATCCATTGGGGACAGTGCCGAATTTGAGTTTGCCAGTAACCTGCATCTGTCCTCCCCAACTTCAGAATTTCAACCCCCAACCACCCAGGAATTGCTGGAAGTCGGTCGAAATCAAATTGAGCAAGTTCACGGTTACAACCCCGATATTCTGGTAGATGTCAGCTTTCATGTTCGCAGTGGGACGGTCAAAATTATGACCAGTCAAGACTTGTATGCCACGCGATCGAGCCAGATTATGAGTTCGAGTCTGAGCGGTAACTTAGTCAAAGGGGAAGATTTCCTGCAAGTTTATAGCTATGATGTCGCCCGCGATCGCCTGCCGGACTTCGATCGCCTCCTCAAAGACATCCTCAGAAAATACCAACTCGCCGAACGTCCCGCCACCATTACCAGTGGTTCCTTCCCCGTCTTCTTTACCCCCAGAGCCGCAGCGAGTACCCTAGGCAGTCTATTTGATACCATCTTATCCGGTCAAGCGGTGGTCCAAAAGGCATCCCCCCTCATGGATAAAGTGGGCGAAAAAGTCTTTGACGAGCGCCTGACCCTGTTTGAAGACCCCACCCTGGGTCCCTCCGCTTGTCAATTTGACGATGAAGGTACCCCCACCAGTCCCAACACCCTGATTGAAAATGGCGTATTAAACGGGTTTTACTGGGACCGACGCTGGGCCGCCCGTGCTGGTTTACAATCCACCGGAAACGGGTTTCGCGGTGGACTTTCGCGCCCGGGACCCGATTTGGTCAATCTCTGCGTGAATCCCGGGAATACCTCCACCGCTGATTTAATTGCTGGAGTGAAGGAAGGGTTGATTGTTGAGCAAGTGCTCGGTGCCGGTCAGTCGAATCAACTGGCGGGAGAATTTTCGATTAACTTAGATTTAGGGTATAAAATCGAAAATGGCGAGATTGTTGGGCGAGTAAAAAATACAATGGTTGCCGGGAGTATTTTTGAAGCCTTTGACCATTTAGTAGATTTTAGTCAGGAACGGGACTGGGTAGGCGGCGGTGCATTATTGCCGAGTATGCTGTTTGGGAAACTGGGAGTTTCTGCCAGACAAGGTTAAATTTCTAGTTTGTAAAACATGAGTTAATCAATTGACCGGAGGGAGAGAAATTTGTGAAATTAGCAGTTTTTGGGAGGGGGGTCCGGGAGTGGATTCAAGGGAGAGTCCGGCGATCGCCAGTCTGGATTGTCCTGTTACTGGTCCCGATGTTGCTCACCGGCTGTGTGGAATATGATGTGGGGATTAACTTTGAGAGTCAAACTCACGGAGAAATTGTCCAACATATCCAACTGGGAGAACGGCTGAAAGCCTTTAGCAGTTCGACTGCTGAAGCTTGGTTAGAGAGTATTGAACGGCGCACTCGCCAATTGCACGGGCAGGTTAAGCGCAGTTCTGACCGAGAAATTATGGTGAAAATTCCGTTTAATAATGGGGCGGAATTAGTAGACAAGTTCAACCAATTTTTTAATCCCGCTGATGAAAGTCAAAGGGAATTAGTGAATTCCCCCGAGGCGCAAATTCCGGATATTTCTTCGGTGATGGCGATCAGACAACGGAACTTTTTACTGGCGATTTATAATCACCTAAATTATGAGTTAGATTTGCGATCGCTGGGAGTAATTTCCTCCAATGGCACCGTGATTGTCAGTCCCGGGGTTCTGTTAGATCTGGAATTTACCTTAAATACGCCTTGGGGTGCAACAGCCCTCGCCTCAGACGATGGACTAATGCCAGAGATTCGCAACAATGGACGACAACTGGTCTGGACCCTGCAACCGGGACAACTGAATCATCTGGAGACCCGATTCTGGGTCCCGAGTCCGATTGGAATGGGGGCATTAATCATTGCATTATTTGTGACCATCAGTATCTTTTTGAAAGACAAACTGTTACCCGCCTTGGGAATCGGTCAGCGCAAACCCCCAAAGGCCAAAAAACCCCAACCGGAAACGGCTAATCTCGGGGGTTAACCGTTGGCATGATCCGGGGAAAAGTAGTAGGGTGGGCCTTGCCCACCGTAAGGAAAAGTAGGGTGGGCCTTGCCCACCGTAAGTTCGTCTCCAGTCAGGTGGGCAATGCCCACCCTACAATTGCTGTAGAGTTTAAAGGGTGAAAATTCCGGAACAGCCCTCCGGAGAGATTGAACAGCTGATATCAACCCCAATGCTGACATCCGCGAGTCAATTCGACTTACAAACGGGTCAAAAAGCTGAGTCCGTCTTCGGTTAAGAATGAACCCACTGGGATTAATCCAGTGGTCAACTTGAGCCAATGAGCAAACTTTATCAAAGCTTTAAGAATGATCAATCTAACGGGAAAACATCGGGGTTTGATTGCTGGAGTAGAGGGCGATCGCCCTCACGGGGCGAAGGGCGGTTGTTTTCAGGGTTTAATCTAGGTCAAACCACTGGATCATTATTCACCAAAACCCCGAATTTTGTTTCTGGACCCTATCCGTTATTTCAGGGGAAAAATAGGGTAAAGTTTAAATATAGCAATCCTTTCCGGATTTGTAACATTTTCAACTCCCCTCAGCCGTTCTGGGCAGCCAACGGTTGGGGGCCGCCGATGTCTTCCACAACGGCATCTCATGACTGCTATAGAAATATACCCATCGTTCAGGGGATAGAGTATCGTCGGATTGAGTCAACAAAGATTTGGCCGAAAAGCCGGTCAAGCTGTTGCGATTCTAACCTGTCCATCTGAAGTGTTTTTAAGGACTGGAGAGAAAAAATGTCTGAGAATAATAGTCCCGTAGCTACCATTCTAGCCGTCGATGATAGTGTGGTCATGCAAGATTTAGTCAAGCGAGCATTGGCTCAGGATTATCGCGTCCTCGTGGCAGATAATGCCGTAGATGCTTTGTCGATGATTTACCACGAGCATGTTTCGATTTTGTTGCTTGATGTTTCTATGCCCGGAATCGATGGCTTAGAGCTTTGTCGAACCGTGAGAAACATCCCGCAATTTCAAGAACTTCCCATTGTTATGCTAACTGCTCGCGATGGTTTGTTTGATAAGGTCCAAGGTCGGTTAGCCGGAGCAACGGAATATTTAACAAAGCCCTTTGATGCAGCCCAACTGCGTCAAGTGGTGGGAAATTTTATTCAGAGTAATCATCCGTCAGAAGTCGCTGACTAATCTCAAAGTTTAGGGGTGGGTTATTGACAAATAATGCCTCAATTATTCCCCGAAAAACAAGTCGGCATTGACCTAGAGCGATCTGAAGGGAACCTGAGTCTTCGGAATGGGGAAAGCGGATGGGGAGAGGGAGCATCTTTGGAGGAAAAGAGTCCCAGTCTTTAAGCAAAAATTCAGACGGTATTCCGAACCGATAATAGCATACAAAAATAGGGACTTAGGCGGTTAATCCATAAAAATTAATAAATATTCAAGAAGTGTAAAATTTGGGCTAAAAATTGGGTGATCCCGAAGGGGGTTGACCCCAAGAAAGCCTCTACAGGTTGGCGGGTAGGGGACTGAGGGGAGGACCACAAAACTCCGGGCGATCGCTGGTACAAAAGAGCAAACGACCACCGAGGCAGAGGGGTTTTGCTCAAGATGGTCGAAATACTTGGACGCTAACAAGGCAAAATAAAACTAGATCGGTTCATCGCCTGCCCCTATATGAGCTACTGCTTAAATCCCCGGTGTCACAATCCCAAAAATCTGCCGAAGACTTCAATTTGTACAAGTTGCGGCTCAAAATTACTGCTTAAAGACCGCTATCGAGCGATCAAACCGATCGCCCGAGGGGGATTTGGCAGAACCTTTTTTGCGATCGATGAAGACCGCCTCAATGCCCCCTGTGCCATTAAACAACTGCTGCCGACCTTACAAGGTAGCAGTGAATCCAGACAAGGATTGTTCGAGAAGGCCGTCGCCCTGTTTAACCAAGAAGCGGTCCGACTTTACGAACTGGGAGAACATCCCCAAATTCCCACCCTGCTGGCCTCTTTTGAACAGGACAAACGCCTGTATTTGGTGCAAGAGTATATTGACGGCAAAACCGTCTGGCATGAACTCAAAGAAGGGGGTCCCTTTCGGGAACATAAAATTTACGAACTCCTCGCCGGAGTCTTGCCGGTTCTCCAATTTGTCCACGCCAAAAATGTGATTCACCGAGATATAACCCCGGGGAATCTGTTGCGACGCAAGCGCGATGGTCAACTCATTCTAATTGATTTTGGGGTGGCCAAACAACTGACCGATGCTTCCTCCGCGAAAACCGGGACCAAAGTCGGGACCACCTGTTATGCACCCATTGAACAGCTTCGCAGTGGGAAAGCGTATCCCGCCAGTGATTTGTATGGATTAGGGGTGACTTGTATTCATCTGCTGACGGGTGCAAAACCCGATGGACTCTTTGACCCGATTAAGGGATGTATTTGGCGGGAGTATTTGGCAAATCGCGGTCGGACGATCGCCCCGCGCCTCGCGGATATCTTAGATAAAATGATTAAAGATAACTTCAGCGATCGCTATCAATCCGCCCAGGCAGTCTTGACCGATTTGGCCGCCTTGTTACCCCCAGGCGATCGCCCCGAACTCCGCAACGCCGCCACCCGGATTCAAACGCCCCCGTTCATGAAACCCCCCTCAACCCATAATTTACTTCCCCCTGGGGATCCGGTGAGTCCCGTGGCCGTTTTCTCGAAACCCCCCATGAGTCATCGCACCTCAACCCCCAGTGGGCCTCGGTGTGTGCGGACCCTCACCGGCCATACCTCTTGGGTAACTTGTCTGGCGATCGATCCCAACAGTCACATTCTCGCCAGTGGCAGTCTCGACGATCGCATCCTGATTTGGAATTTTTTTACCGGGGAAACTCTTCGCGGGTTCTCCGGTCATACCAAATCTATTAATGGACTAGTCATTTCCCCTGATGGCAATCTGATCGCCAGTTGCAGCGATGATGATACCATCAAGATTTGGCATCTGAATACAGGGCGGGAAATTGCCACCCTCACGGAACATTTACGGGATGTAAATTCCCTGGCCTTTAACGCCACGGGCACCATTTTAGCCTCCGGTTCAGAAGATAGAACGGTGCGACTTTGGCAGATAGGAACCGGACCGAAAGGAAACGTTTCTGTCTCACCTTTGTGTACTTTGGCCGGTCGTTCTG
This sequence comes from uncultured Laspinema sp., assembly GCA_964442465.1. Lineage (GTDB taxonomy): Bacteria > Cyanobacteriota > Cyanobacteriia > Cyanobacteriales > Laspinemataceae > Laspinema. The sequence goes on from CAYUEH010000135.1 coordinate 8,514, forward strand.
GGATGATTAAAGCCATTGCGATCGCACCCAAGGGTCAACACTTAGCCAGTGGGGGTCTGGATAACGCCATCCAAATTTGGGATTTAAAAACCCATAAAGTTCTTTATACCCTTTTGGGACATCTCCAATCGGTGAACTGTTTGGCAATCAGTCCCGATGGCACACTTCTGGTCAGTGGCAGTAAAGATAAAACCATTAAACTCTGGAATTTGGCCACCGGAACCCTGATCTCCACCTTATCCGGCCATCGGGATATGGTGAATTCCGTGGCCTTTTCTCCCGATGGCAAACATATCGTCAGTGGCAGTACCGACCAAACTTTAAATCTCTGGCAAATTCGCCAGGAAAAAGGCCAGTTTTCCTCCACCCTGGTTACCACCCTCAATGGACATACCGGGGCGGTGAATGCGGTGATTTTTGCGCCGGATGGTAAACTGGTGATTAGTGGCAGTTGGGACGAAACGATTAAAATTTGGCAAGTCTTGTCTTAAACAGCAGGCGGATCAGACTGGTTTCGGTGCGATCGCCACTCATATCCGAGGAACGATACCCATACTGTCAATTCCGATAAAATTATGACCTATTGTCTCAATTCAAACTGCCCTAACCCCTCCAATCCCCCCAGTACCAAATTTTGTCTAACCTGTGGGGCTAAATTACTGTTGCGCGATCGCTATCGCGCAGTCCAACCCCTCGGTCAAGGGGGGATGGGTCGCACCTTTTTCGCCGTTGATGAAGACCGCCTCAATGCACCCTGTGTGATTAAACAGTTTTTTCCCCAAATTCACGGGACTGCTGCCTTAGCAAAAGCGACAGAACTGTTTCAACGGGAAGCGGTGCAACTGCTTCACCTCGGAGAACATCCGCAAATTCCCTCCCTTTATGCTTATTTCGAACAAGATAAACGCTGGTATTTAGTTCAGGAATTAATTGACGGACCGGACCTTTTAGATGAACTCAAACACCAAGGAGCATTCAGGGAAAGTCAAGTTCAATCCCTGTTACTGGATTTATTGCCAATTCTGCAATTTATTCATGATAATCATGTAATTCATCGAGATATCAAACCGGATAATATTTTACGGCGGCGCAAGGATAATAAGCTGGTTTTAGTCGATTTTGGCGTGGCTAAAGAAGGGACAGGGACTGCCCTCGCTCAACGGGGAACTCGCGCCGGGACTCACGGATATGCACCCATCGAACAAATTCGCGGGGGTCAAGCTTATCCCGCCAGTGATTTATATAGTTTAGGCGTGACTTGTATTCAGTTATTAACGGCCAAAATGCCCGATGATTTATATGATGGGATGAATGCCCGCTGGGTGTGGAAAGAACAACTGGCAAAGCAAGGGAAAAGTGTCTCTCCCATTTTAGCAAAAATTTTAGATAAACTGCTGCAAGAATTAGTCCGCGATCGCTATCAATCAGCGACAGAGGTTTTACAAGTTTTACAACCCAATTCACTCCCTTCCCCACCCCCAAACCCCCCTGCTGCCGCCCAAACTCCCCCCTCTAACCCTGTTCAACCGAGAAAATTTGACCCGGTTTCCCTGGATTTAGAAGCGATTAAAACTCATTTTAGTCAAGGACAACCGGGCAATGCTCCCCCCCCTGCTTCTCCTCCACCCAAACCGAACCCAACTCCCCCCGCTAAACCCCCAAGATTTGACCCGATCGCCGCTGAATTAGAAGCCTTACGCTCTGAATTTGGAGGTGAGCCTTAATCACTCAAAACCTAGCAAAATAGAGATTCATTTCCCATAAAAATCAATGGGTTTCAGAAGAAAAATATTCTGTACTTGTTAACTATTAAAATTATCCTTTATTTTATTTTATAAAAACCTAATTTAAGCGGTTTAAATTATCACCCATTTCTGGTCATCTAAACTGCTGTAACAGGACTTACGCCGATTTTGATTTGAGAATTCATCCCCCCTAAATTCCACCTAAATGTGTAGAGGCGATTCGCGAATCGCCTCTACACATTTAGG
>CAYUEH010000136.1:0-7286 GCA_964442465.1 uncultured Laspinema sp.
ATTGAGGATATACTTCCAGCCCAGATCAACCCTAGGCTTCCACCCATCAGTAAATTCCTGACTCTTGCCTTCCCAATGTTGTTCGTTTCTCGTTGATTACTCCTAGTCTGTGGAAAATTGCCAAGGAATCATCTATCATCGCGAGTCAGGGCCATAATGGGAAAATTCCTCATGGAATGGGAGCAAAATGCTCCCATTCCATAAGGGATTCTATTATGATCCTGAGTTCCTAATCTATTCATTCCGGCTCTTCCACAGAGATATCTGGAGAGAGAAAAGCCGTTATTTTGAGATTTAATTCAATGATAATTTGATTGTTTTCAACCGTGATTTGCGTCTTGTTCAAGGCTAAATCTGATGGCAAATTAAACGTGCCTTTTTCAAGAGAATAAAAATGGTTTTTATATCCTGACTCGGCCAACCATTCACAGATATTGCGCCAGTTATTTACCTTGCAATTTTCACGGTCAACCAAATTCTTTACATAGGGATACAAAGTATTGCATAAATCTACCTCTACTCCTTTAATGCTTTTTTCCAGCTTCTGTGCAATTTCTGCTGGGGAGTAACCGGAAAGGAGGCCACGCAGGTGCATTTTTTCCACTGGGGTCAACCGTTTTCCCTTCACCGATGCCAAGTCCTGATACAACCCCTCCAGGTCCCAAGTCTTTGCAACCTCAGCAAACTGCTTGTCCGCATAGGCCATCATTGTTACTCCTTAATTCGAGCTTTTCCTAACCAAACTCTACCATAATCTCTAGTGAAAGTTAGTTTTCTACAAGCATCACTTTAGTTTAAGCTAGGCATCACTTAAGCTACGGGCCCCCTACCAGGGAATTAGCCTTAGCTACAGGAGAGACCCTCGCTTTTGCCGTTGCAGTCAGGGCCAATTTCATCTTGAGGTGAAACCCCAGAAGCAATCCAGCGAGAAACTCAGCATTGACGTGAGAAGGGTAACCAGAAGGCCCTATAAGTGTACCTTTTAGAAATGGAGAATGGCAATATAGATGGATTTGGAGACAACGACCTGACACCGCTATAACTTACCGTTGGCCGGAAATTGCTCCAGATCGGCACCCCCTAACGGGGATATTAATGCTTGCCCAAAATCCCGATGTATCCTCAATCTTGTTGCATCGACAACCCCAGGTTTTCATCGCCAGTCGAAGAAATCCACCGGGTGCAACGCAGCCATCAAGACCTTTTGATTCAAGGCAATGACTGAATACCACTTGATTTTCACGTTACATCTAGCTATTTTCCCAGGAGATTCGCAGTGAGACCAAACTTCTTATCTAAATTAACCACATTTTCATCGGCATTATTGGTGGGTTGTGCTACCATCGTCAGCGGACCATCATGGTTGGAAATGGAGGCGAATCCAGCCAACGTCGAAGTCAATTTAGTAGGAGTTCATAACGGGACTGAAAAGAGTTTAGTGACTCCCTTTAAGATCGAACTGGACCGAAGCACTGACTACAGGTTAACCGTAGAGACGGAAAATTATCGCTCTGAAGAGATTTATATTGATCGAGAAGTTAACGGTTGGTTTTGGGGAAATATTTTCTTCGGTGGACCTATTGGAATGTTCATTGACTATGCCACGGAGAATATGTGGAAGCATAATCAAAGTTTGATTAGCTTAGATTTGACCAGCCTAAGCACTGCCCCCGATGAAATCGAGTTAAAACTGCCTGTCAAACTTGAGTATCCCGATAGCAGTTATGAAACGGTTTTATTGCCAATCAAGTTTTACAAGAAAAAGCCCGGTGACATCAATAATGCCACCTGTCCTCAAATCACTGTAGAAGCGATCGATTCGGCGAATCCTTGCAACTCAGAAAGTCAACCTGTACCGTCTCAAGAATAATCCTTTTTACCCCAGATCTAGGAACTATTTTTACTCCTCGTAATCCTCTTCCATATTACTCTTGAAGATATAAAGCACATCCAAAAAATCTGGGACGTCTTTGTTCTTAGGGGGAATACCCGCTCATTTTGCCGGAGTTAGAATGTTCTTTAAGGTCTGAAATCCTCAGAATGTAGTGGCAATTCATGAATTGCCACTATACATAAGATTTAGGGTGGCCTTTTAGACTAGGTGGCCTCCATCTATAGCGATCCTTGCGTGCCGTTGTGGAAGACGATGGCGGCCCCCAACCGTTGGCGGCCTGTGAACATCCGAGGGGACATCGGGTGAGGTACAAATCCGGAAAGGATTGCTATATTGGACAATTGCTCAATCCTATTGCCCTTAAATAAGAATTGTTAGGTCACGGAGTCCAAGAGTCCCGAAATGATTTAAACTGGCTAGAGCGTGTCACAAAATTTTGAGGACTCTGATGAATATTCAACGATGGATTGCTCGCAGGGAACCGAATTGGCGGCGACTGGATGCCTTGTTGAGGCGGGTGGAAACTAAGGGATTAAAATCCTTGCAAGCGTTAGAAATTGAGGAACTGGCGAGTTTATATCGGTCCGTGTCGGCAGATTTAGCACGAGCGAGAACCCACGAACTGGGGATGACGTTAGTCCAGGAGTTACAGCAGTTGACTTCGCGCAGTTATAACCAAATTTATCAAGGGTCTCGCCGACAGGAATGGGGGGCGGTTGAGGAGTTTGTGCGATGGGGTTTTCCGGCAATTGTTCAAGAAACCTGGGGATATATTGCCGTGGCGACGGCGACTTTTGCCGTGGGAGCTTTAGTCGCCTGGTGGTATGCGTGGCAAGACCCGGTTTTTATGGCGATCGTTGTCCCCCCCCGTATCATTGAAATAGTGCGAGATCAAGGGGAATTATGGATGGGTTCGATTGTGGGAATTGAACCCCTTGCCTCTAGTAGCATCACCATTAATAACCTCCAAGTTTCCTTTGGTGCTGTGGGGGGAGGAATTACGGGGGGGATTTATACCCTGTTTATTTTAGTTTATAATGGCATTCATATTGGGGCGATCGCCACTCTGATTGCTCAATATAAGTTATCCTATCCCTTTTGGGCCTTTGTTTGGCCTCATGGTTCCCTAGAATTACCCGCCATTTTCTTCGCAGGGGCCGCTGGGTTGCTGATTGCTCGCGGGCTATTATTTCCGGGCAAATATCGCCGCATCGATGCCCTCAAATTTTACGGATACCAAGCGTCTCAACTGCTATTTGGGATTGTCCCTATGTTAATTATTGCTGGATTTATTGAAGGATTTTTCTCCCCCAATCCCACGATTCCCGACGCTTTTAAATATGTAACAGGTATTGGATTATTCGCCCTATTTATCTCCTATTGTCGTCGAAAAAAACCATAAAAACAACCCGTTGAGAGACGCGCAGTTCAATTAAACATCATTCCTTTAACGATTTGAGCCAAAATCGATTGGGAGCGAGTCTCTTACCCAACTTCTGGGGATTCATCTGACGACTCACTCCCCATCTCCACAAAATCAACGGAATCATTACAGGACCCTGAACTGGCGAGAGCTAGGGGTAAATCAAAGGCTTCTTTCTGACACAGTAAATGATAGTAAACCACAGATTTTAAGGTTTGCCAAAAGGGATTGATCAGAATGTTTAAACTGCCCCAGTAAATTATCCAAATTATTTTTTGAATTACCCAATAGGTAACGTAGGGATAGTTTTGATAAATTGACCTTAGGGTGAATTGGAGAATCAAGGCTTTAAAAAAATCCGATAAAAACAGGATGGGGATTATCGTGAAATACATAATAAAAATTGTTTTTACGATAGAGGTTTGTAGTCCTTCGACTAATTGCCGAGAGCGAGTGACCGTAGTCGATGATGTGATTCCTTCTTCTATAGCCAGGGGAAGTTCATAAATAAAAAAAGAAGCGTATATTTTAAGCGGTTTGAGGGATAGACCAATATATACAATTAAGTAAAAGATTAAAAAAAAGATGGGGTTGCTAATTGGTATGTACCGATTTATAAAGTAGGCAATTTCACTGTATAAAATGTCAGATCTGAAACGCACAATAATTCGAGGGATAACCATCCAAGGCAGCACCCAAAAAAATCCTCGACGCATAAAGCCTAAAAAGGCTAATATGGCCGCCACAAAAAAGTTCCATTCTCTGGGCTTAATATGGGTTTCTGCTTCCCTGAGCGTTTCCGGTTTTCCGTTAATTTCAGCCAATGCTAATCGGGATATGAGGGCCATGCCTGCAAAAAATTTTGCCCATCCATAAATAGGAATCAAGAACCATAGATGGGAAATCAGGGAAATTTTTAAATAAGTTTTAAATCGTTTTCGATATAGATTAAGACTGGCTGTTACTGCATTTGCTGGTGTAAAATACTGCATAATTTTACCAGATTGATTAAAATAGAGTAAACTCGGCTTTCCTTTAACTAAAACCCACCGATTCCTGAGTTTTATAATAGGTTTCGGGTCTTGATTTGGAGGTAGCGATCGACCACTTGGTCGGTAATTAAATGGGCGGGGGCATCTAAAACTAAAACCCCTTTTTGCTTTAAGTTGGCAAAAACTAATTGGCGCTGAGATAATAAATTTAAGGCGACGGCACGGGAATAGCTGGGGTCAATCTCTTCTGTGGAAGTCTGGGCAATTTCATCGACTTGGGGATCGCGCAGGGTGACACAAAAGGGCAAGTAACGGGGGGTGAGGCGTTGTAAAGCGCCCAGCAGTTCGGCAGAAGCGGTGGCATCGACAATATCCGTAATCATCACAACCAGTGCCCTGCGCATTTGTTGGGAGACGACTCCGGTGACTGCCCCCATATAGTCCGGTTCGAGTAATACGGGTTGAATGGGGGTGAGACGTTCGATGAAGTGAGGCAGTTGATGTTGACCTTGTGCCGGGGGAATCCAACTGTGAATATCGCGATCGAATACAGCAACTCCGACGCGATCGCCTCGGTTTAATCCCGCTAATGCTAACGATAAGGTGGCATTTAACCCCCAGTCAAACCGCTGCATTCCCTGCACCTGTGCGGTCATCAATCGTCCGCGATCGAGTAAAATTAGTAGAGTTTGCTCCCGTTCCGGTTCTAACACGCGCACCACAGGACGATGACGGCGCGCTGTTGCTTTCCAATCAATCAGGCGTGTATCATCCCCCATGCCATATTCCCGCAATTCCGCAAATTCCGTGCCATTTCCCAGGCGTAGCATCCGTTGTCGCATGGTGCCGGTAGACTGCAATGCCAGACGAATGGTCAGCGATCGCAATCCCACCAAATCCGGATATACAGGTACTTTCACCCTTGCCGGAACCGTCCAATCGCACCAGGCCAACCCCCAGGGACCCAACTGCCGCACTTGAATATCCCCCCATTCGTACTCCCCCCGCTTGGTGGGTTTCACGGTATAAGTGAGTTCTTGGGTGACATTCGCCGCTACGGTGGTTTGCAAGTGCGGCGCGGACACTTCAAAAGCTGTCGGATAGCGATCGCCTATCAAAATCATCGCTGATTTTTTCCTCGCTTTCACCGCAAGCACCACCGGATTATCTCGCCCAATGGACAATTTACCCAGAGGATTGCGTGTCACCTTAACCCGCTCGTTTCGCCCGCGCTGACTATCAATAAACCCTAACCATAAAACAATACAATCAAAGGCCACTGTGATCAAAATACTGCCTGTGGGATTAAATAGCATTGCCGTAAAAATGGCGATGACTATGCCCAGTCCTAACAGGAAGTACAGCCGTTTGGATGGAATCATAATACCCTTGTCTAGTGTGATGGGGGAGTTGTCCGTTATCTTAGAAAGGAAGAGACATAACCGATGTTATCTGGGATACAAACGGTTAAATTTCTCATCCTTTATCCTTTATCTAGGCACTGCAACTTGTTGGAGTAACGAGGCGATCGCGCTGTCAATTTGTACGCCATCGAGTAACGCTTCGGGTTTAAGAATAAATCGATGACGCAATAAAGGAAATGCCACCGCTTTGACATCATCGGGAGTCACATAATCGCGAGCATTTAACCAGGCTTGGGCTTTACTACTTTGTAACCAAGCGACTGCCGATCGCGGGGAAGCACCTAATGCTAAATCCGGAAATTTGCGGGATTTTTGCACCAAAGCTAACACATAATCGAGGAGATTATCAGCCACCTGCACTCCCTTAACTTCCTCTCGTGCCTGGAGAATTTCCGGTACTGTTGCTAGGGGTTTAATTTGAGCTAACTCTAAACGTTTGGCCTGAAATCCTGCCTGAGAATTCAGCAACATTTGTTTTTCCGCTGCTCGGTCCGGATAATCCACCACCAGTTTAAACAAAAAGCGATCGAGTTGGGCTTCTGGCAGGGGATAGGTTCCTTCAAATTCCAGGGGATTTTGAGTGGCGATCGTCCAAAATAACTCCGGTAACGGCAAACTTTCTCCATCCAAAGTAATCTGCTGTTCTTCCATCGCTTCTAACAGGGCCGCTTGAGTTTTGGGGGGAGTCCGGTTTATCTCATCCGCCAGCAAAACCTCCGTAAAAACAGGCCCTTTTTTCAAGGTGAAACTGCTGGTTTTCATCTCAAAAATATTCGTCCCCAGGATATCCGAAGGTAAAATATCCGGCGTGAGCTGAATGCGACGAAAATCCGCTTGAATTAATTGGGCTAACACCTTGACTAATAAGGTTTTTCCCGTTCCCGGGACGCCTTCTAAAATGACATGACCCCCGGATAATAACGCCACCAACAGTTGTTGAACCACTGCCGATTGTCCGACAACAATTTTGTCCAATGCCTGACCCAGGCGGTTTAAAATTGCCCTTGTTTCACTCATGCTTTGAATCCCCAACCCTTAAAATGAAATAGCACGACGAATCGCCGCCCATTTTTTCAGCCAGCGTAGCAAGTCAACCTCGCCAAGGCGACGCGGTTTAGAAATCACCTGCAACTGCTGCATTAACTCCGTTGACGGACGCCCAGTTTTTTCGGACCAAGCTTGGGATAAGGTTTCAGCATCTAGGAGATCTGAACCCAATCCCAATGCTTTTTGCAGTTGCAATTTTTCTTCTTTTCCCACGACTTCTACTATAAAATCACGACGCCCTGCTTTTTGCAAGACTCCGGCTAATGCATGGATATAGGCTTTGCTATTTTCTACTCCCGGTGTCGATAACCGATTCAGTTGTCCCAATCGCCGATTCTTGGCCCAAATCAAGACCAGAATTAACAAAATACCCTGTACGAAAGCTGGAAATACTGGGGTTTGAAGGAAATACTTAACTAAAGTCTGTTGTTGTTCCCGTTCGATGACTTCTGAATCTTTATAGCCGTGGGAATATTCATCAATAAAAATGGGCCGATCGCCTTCGC
>CAYUEH010000136.1:7386-10470 GCA_964442465.1 uncultured Laspinema sp.
TCAACATGGAGAAACGTCACTGGCGTATCAATCTCTTCACTTTCAATTAATTCATTCACGGGTTTTTTCCACCGTTGAATAGGGGCTTGTCGCGCTTCCATATAAGCATACCATGCCCCATATCCATCGGGATTAATTCGATAAGTTGAACCGCTATTGATTCGGCCACTGCTTGCCGGGGCCATCACAAAAGTTAACAGGATAATCGCCCCGATCGCCAAAACCAGAAATACCGCTAATTTACGATTAGATACATTCATGATTTGTTTTCAATATCTCGATAGGCTTCCTGACATTCATTCCATTTCTCGGATGTGATTTCTTTGTTACCAAAATAAAAGTGTTCGTGGGTTTGCAAGAGCGTTCTATAGGCATGATTTCGCGGATATTGCTGGAGCAATGCCTGATATTCGCGATTGGTTAAGCTGGGTTGATGAGAAATCAGCCCGCGATCATTCAACCCCTGAAGCATGGCTAAATATAAACAGCGACAAGCTTCGCCATAATTGCCACTCCCCTGAAACTGACGCGATCGCTTTAACCATTCCTCCACGGATAATTTTGGAGTGAGCTTCGTTTCTCGAATCCGCTGAGGAGTGGGACCAAAAAACCGATAGAGATAAGGTAGCAAAACATCAGTAAGACGCCATAAAACCCCGATTGCCACTAAAAGTACAATCGTCCATCCGATCGCCCTTGCCACTTGATCCAAACCCGAAATTGGTTGCAATTGAGGGATATCAGGGAGTTCCAGTTTATCAATTTGCAGTTCCCACCATTCGGATATTTTTTGTCCGAGGAGTTGGGTTTGCCAACCGATACTATCATTTTCAAACGACTCTGTAGCCATAAATCCGTTGCCTACGATACAGTAAGTTAATCGATACCGGAGTCAAGACGCACCCTCTCAGGCGAGGGATAATCTATTTATAATCGATTAGGGTGGCGATCGCCTAGGGAATCAACCCGATTATTCCTGCGGGGGACAAGAAACCGGGTTTCTCAGAGAAATTGTCCTCAATTTATCATCATTTTGGGCCAGAAACCCGGTTTCTCACCGCTACCGGATGGGAAATCCCAGATTAATAAAGGAAGGCGATCGGGTAATCATCCACGTCAGATTGTGGTATTGTAGAGTTATCCCAATTGGTGATTCGCGATGGAAGGATCTGTAAGTCTTCACATTCCCCAAGAACTCTTAGAAAGCGCCCAACGCCTGAGCAGTCCCGATGAAACTTTAAATGATGTCGTCATCCTGGCATTGGATCGGGAAGTGCGACGCAGGAAAGGATTAGCTGCCCATCAAAAAATTGTAGCCCTTAACAAAGAATTACCGCCCCAACCGGATGATACGGAATTGATTCGTCAGCTTAGACAAAAGGGAGGGAAAGATGATGAGAACTCAGCCTTCGCTATCCGGATATGACCAGGTATTTTAATTTGCAATTTCATCTAAACTCATGGGTTGGAAAGGCTATAAGGAGTGTGTTCGCGAACGCACTCCTAAAGAATGTAACTCCTAACTGCGGGGAACGGTATATCTGGACTGCCCTTTAAACAGAAGTAAAAACGAAAATCTACCCAACCATCCTCTCCCCAGTGATAAAATAAACCCTAAGCTCTCAAGTCTAAAATTTCTATGACCCCAGCAACTGCCCCGATTTTCATGAGTGAGGACCAAGCCTTATCCTTGGTGGAATCGACCCTGAAGCAATCCCAAGCGGATGGCGTGTTTGTGAGTTTGAGTGATGGGGAATCTTCCCTGAGTCGGTTTTCTGAAAATCAAATTACTCAAAATATTAGTCGCAGTCGGTTTAATCTGACGATTACCAGTTATTTTGGCAAGCGGAGTGCTTCGGCATCGACGTCGGAACAGGATCCGGAGGCGATCGCAGAAACAGTGAGGCGATCGCAAGAATTGGCGCGAATTGCACCGGAGGACCCGGAATGGGTTCCCCTCCTCGAACCCCAATCCTACAATCGCCGGATTCCCGCTTTTGATGATGCCACGGCGACGGTTTCTCCCCTGCGGCGAGGAGAAATGGTCAAACAAGTGTGTGAGAAGGCAGCACAATCGGGGGTGGAAAGTTCCGGGACCCTGAGTGTGGCGGCGACAAGTCGGGCGATCGGCAATTCTCTGGGGGTATTGGCAAGCGATCGCAAAACGGAGGCGGAGTTCAGTGTTACGGCTAAAATTGGTAAAGGGTCGAGTTGGACTTCTCGGACTGCTTTTGCTATCGATCGCCTCCCGATCTCCGAAATGACCGAACAGGCGATCGCCCGGTCTATTGCCTGTCAATCTCCCCGCAAAATTAAACCCGGTGTTTATCCTGTCATCTTTGATGCAGCAGCGTTTGCCGACTTACTCCCTTGGGTAATTTGGAATTTAGATGCAAGGGCCGCAGATGAAGGGCGATCGTTCATGTCTCACACCGATTCATCAGGCAAATCCGCCGGAAATCGCGTCGGAGAACCCCTGTTTAGCCCCTTGGTCCAAGTCCAGCGTAATCCCGCCCATCCCTTATTGCAATCCGGCACATTTTTCGAGGATGGATTGAGTAATACCGCCTTGGATATCATCACCGATGGCATTCCCCAAACCCTCTCCTACAGTCGCTATTGGGCGCAACAGCAGGGCAAACAACCCACGGGAATGATGTATCCGATCGCCATGACGGGTTCCGATGCCAGTCTCTCTGATTTAATTGCTCAAACCCCACAAGGTATCCTAGTGAGTCGCGCTTGGTATGTGCGCTATATCAACCCGCGCACCTTAGAAGTCACCGGCATGACTCGCGATGGGACATTCTGGATTGAAAATGGGGAAATTGCCTACCCCATCGAAAACCTCCGTTTTAATCAAAGTTTACCGGAACTGTTGCGGGATGTGGATGCCCTCACAACAGTGCAACGCTTTGGGGGTAGTGTGGTTCCAGGAGTGCGTGTCAAAGCCTTTAACTTCACGAGTAACACCGACAGTATATAACTCACGCGGTCATACAGTAAGAGCAATTGTAGGGCACTGCCCACCTTTCTTCCCACCTTTCCCTACTCACGCGGTCATACAGTAAGAGCAATTGTAGG
>CAYUEH010000137.1:0-10462 GCA_964442465.1 uncultured Laspinema sp.
ACTTGTTTTTAACGACCTATTCCCACCGCATTCCGTATCAGGGGTTGCCTTAGCGGCGTCCCGAGGGGAGATTTTCGCGATCGCCTCGTTCTTGTTCTACTTGTCTCAAGGTTTGAGTCGTCTTACCATTACCATTGCCATTACCATTGCCATTGCCATTGGCAACCGGGTCAGATTCCCAAGGGTCTGAGGAAACCGTGTTTTCAGTTTCATCATGTCCTTTGTGCATTAACCGATATTGCGCTTTCATAGCAATGGTATAAAACACCGGAATCACATACAAACTTAATAAAGTAGAAACAAACATTCCCCCAACAACGGACATCCCGATGGAGACCCGCGCCGCTGCACCGGCACCTGTGGCAAATGCTAAGGGTAATAATCCGAAAATCGTGGAAAATGCTGTCATCAAAATCGGACGAAAGCGCACCTTGGCGGCATCGATCGCCGCTTTAGTAATCGAGAGTCCTTCTTCCCGACGCTGATTGGCAAATTCCACAATCAAAATTGAGTTTTTCGTTGCCAACCCAATCAGCATGATTAACCCAATCTGGCTGTAAATATTTAAGTCCAAACCCGCCATTAACAAGGCAGAAAATGCCCCAAGCAGAGACAAGGGAACCGCCAAGAGAATGATCATCGGGTCAATGTAACTTTCAAACTGAGCCGCTAACACCAAGAAAATAAAGACCAGGGATAACCCAAAAATAAATAGGGTTGATTGTCCCGCTTCTGTATATTCCAAAGACTGACCCGCTAACGTCACTCGCATCTCCGGGGGAATCATTTCCCGGGCTAAATTTTGTAATGCCTCTAATGCTTCTCCCAAGGTTTTCCCCGGTGCAGGAGACCCAGAAATTGTGGCGGCGCGAGAGCGATTGTAGTGGTTAATTTGTGGGGGTGTGGTAGAAGGATTCACTGTCACCACACTACTCAAAGGAACCAACTGACCCGACTGAGTACGGATATAGGTTTGCTCAATATCTTGAGGAGAGGCTCGAAATTCTTTTTCTGATTGAACAACGACCTCATAGCGGCGATTTCCTCGGTTAAAATTGGTAATCTGTTGTCCGCCTAACATAATTTGTAAGGTTCGGGAAATTTCCTGGACAGATACGCCCAAATTAGCGGCTTGAGCGCGGTCAATACTCACGACTAATTCCGGTTTAGTTAGGGTTAAATCAGTGTCAACATTGACCAATTCAGGTAAGTTATTAGCTTGATTGGCAAAGTCTTCTGAAACAGCAGCCAACTCCTCCAAGTCACTCCCTTGCAGCACGAATTCTACAGGTTGACTAAACCCGGCACCGGGTAAAGAAGGGGGATTAATCGGCAGGACTACCGCATCAGTAATCCGCGAAAACTGTCCAAATAAACGACCAATAATCTCCTGCTGAGACTGACCCTCTTCGGTCCGTTCCGCCCAAGGTAAGAGGCGCACAAAGGCAAATCCCTGGTTGACTTGACCCGGGGTTCCCCGACCAAATGCACCAATGGTTAAATAGGTGTTCACTTCCGGGACTTGACTGTAGACTTCTTCCACCTGCCGCATGACATTATCGGTGTAATTAATCGTTACCCCTTGCGGCGCACGAACAATCGTAAAAATTGCCCCTCGGTCATCGGTGGGAATGAATTCTTTGGGGACTTGATTAAACAAGAAACCCGTTAAAGCTAAGGACCCGATAAAGGCGATAACAACAATCGCTTTCCAGGGCATAATTTTCCGCAATGACCAGCGATACATCCGTTCCAAACGGTCAAAAAATAACTCAATGAGGGCAAATACTCCGCCTTTCATTTCTGCATCCCGCTTTAAGATTCGGGCGGATAATGCCGGTGCTAAAGTCAAGGCAACAAAGGAAGAAATCACCACGGAACCAGCTAGGGTGAGGGCAAATTCTGTAAACAAGCGCCCGGTATTTCCCCCGGAAAACCCCACGGGCATAAATACGGCAATTAACACAACCGTGGTGGCAATTACCGCAAAAACCACCTCACTCACCCCCAGCATTGCTGCTTGGTAGGGTTTCATATTTTTCTCTTGAATATAGCGGACAATATTTTCCAGAACGACGATGGTATCATCCACAACTAACCCGGTGGCTAAGGTTAGGGAAAACAAAGTTAGGGTATTAATGGAATACCCCAAAATAAACATCACCGCAAATGCGCCAACCAGGGAAACCGGAATGGTGACGGCAGGAATTAAGGTCGATCGCCAGTCGCGTAGGAAGACAAAAATAATCAGAATCACTAGCAATGTTGCTAGAAAAAGGGAACTCCAAACTTCATTAATGGCGAGTTCCACAAATTCCGAACGGTCAAAAGCCATTTGATAATTTAACCCTTCTGGGAAATCTTTGGAGAGTTCCTCCATTTTGGCTTTGGCACCGCGCGCAACTTCAATAGTATTGGCACTGGAGAGCTTTACAACCCCTAGAGAAACTGCCGGAATGCCCTTAAACCGGACAAACGAGCGATCGTTTTCTGCGCCAATTTCCGCCCGTCCCACATCTTTAAAGCGGATTTGCGTGCCATCAGGATTGCGCTGAAGAATTAAATTTTCATATTCCATCGGAGTTTGCAGTCTCCCGAGAACTCGCACGGAATATTCCGATTGTTCTCCCTCGACTAACCCACCGGGAATTTCTAAGTTTTCTTGACGCAAGGCGCGTTCAATATCCAAAACCGTCAAATTCCGCGCTGCCAGTTTAACTGAATCAACCCACAATCGCATCGCATAGCGCCGTTGACCCCCGATAAAGATGTTACTGACTCCTGGAACACTTTCTAGGTTATCCGTAATAAATCGTTCGGCATAGTCACTTAATTCCAGGGAGGTGTAATTTTCCCCAAATAAGGCAAACCACACGATGGGAGAAACATCTCCTTCCTGTTTGGTGACTTGGGGAGTATCGACATCATCCGGGAGTTGGCGCAGGGCCCGATCCACGCGCGATCGCACGTCTTGGGCGGCCAAATCAATATCGCGATCGAGGTTAAACTGGAGGGTAATCGAACTCACCCCTTCTCGACTTTGGGAAGTGAGGGTTTTAATCCCTTCAATCCCATTCAGTTGACCTTCTAAAATTTCTGTGACTTCGGTTTCCACCACCAGGGGACTGGCACCGGGATAAACCGTGGATACCGTCACCACCGGCGGGTCAATACTGGGAAATTCCTGCACTGGCAATCTTGTATAACCGACTAACCCAATTAAAATAATTAACAGGGAACAGACGGAGGCGAAAACCGGGCGTTTGACAAAAAAAGTAGTAAACATTGTGTTAGGGATTCGCGACAATTAGGGGTAGTTCCTGATTAAGCCAGACCCGGCGGGGGTTTTAACCCCCGACGTAGTGGCGCTTCTATGAGCGCCACTACAGGCCCAACGTTTTAAACCCCGCCGGTGTTGATAATGGTGCGGGGTTTTGTAGACTTTCGTTCTCACCTACGGAGATGTTCCTGCCTCCGGAGATGACTCGGGATTCGCTGCTGCCGGTTCATCGACAATTGGACGAATCTGAGCACCATCGGAGAGGCGCTGTAAACCCGAAATGACGATCCGATCGCCGTTGGCCAGTCCGTCAATCACTTCCGCGCGATCGCCTTGGACCAGTCCCAGAGTGACCGCCACTCGTTCCGCAGTCAACGGTTCCTCCCCTCGCGCCACAAAGATAAAGCGCTCCTCCCCTTGGAAGGTAATCGCCGTCGTGGGCACAACAATCCGATTGTCCCGTTCGTCCCAAACCAACTTAGCCCGCACAAACTGGCGATCGCGCAGTTGTCCTTGATTGGCAAACCTTGCCTTAGCTAAAATCGTTTGAGAATCAGAATTCACCGTGGGAGAAACAAAACTCACCGTCCCCACAGACAACGGCTGTCCATTGGCATCAGTAATTTCCACCGGCATCCCCAAGCGCAACTCAGACCCCCGTTCCAGGGGAATCGACAGCCGCAATTCCAACGCATCATTTTGGGTCACCGTCGTTAATTCCTGCCCCACACTGACGAAATCTCCCACTTTCGCTGGAATATCGCCCACGATTCCCTCAAAGGGTGCAACGACATTGGCATCTTGTAACTGCACCTCCAATGCTCTCACTTGGGCGATCGCCTCCGCCACTTGCGCCTGAGCTTGGTCAATCTCCTCGGGTCGGGTGCCATTCTCCAACTGCCGTAAATCTTGCCGTCTTTCTTCCACTTCCGCTTGAGCCCGGGCAATTTCCTCCGGACGTGCACCATTTTGTCGCTGATTCAGCAATTGCTGGGCTTCTGCCACCGCCGCTTGAGCCTGAGCAATTTCTTCCGGACGCGCCCCCCGTTGCTGCTGGGCTAAGGCTTGTTCCGCTTCCGTCACTTGTAATTCAGCGCCGATAATGTCCTCCCGTCGCTGGTTTTCCAACTCCTCCACCCGTTGGCGAAATCGCTGTAAATCCGCTTGGGCACGACGGCTTTCCGTGACGACTTCATCAAAGCGATCGCGGGAAATTGCCCCTTGATCCGCTAATTCCCGATTCCGTTCCACCCGTTCCGTGGTTAACTCCACCCGTGCCTGAGCATCGGCAATTTGGGCTTGTGCTTGGGCAATTTCATCCCCGCGACTCCCAGCCCTTAAGGATTCTAAACGCGATCGCGCCTGTTGTAACCGAGCTTGAGCTTGAGCAATCTCTTCTGGACGAGTCCCCGCCCGTAATTCCGCCAATCGGGCCTCAGCTTGCCGCAACCGCGCTTCAGCTTGAGCAATTTCCTCCGGACGACTCCCCGCGAGCACCTCCGCCAATCGCGCCTCGGCTGCGGCTAAACGGGCCTCTCCTTGAGCAATTTCCTCCGGTCGATTCCCCGCTTGTAACTCGGCAACCCGAGATTGTGCCCGGGCTTGGGCTGCCTGGGCTTGGCGCAGTCTAGCTTCAATTTCCCGAGTATCAATTCGGGCAATAATGTCCCCTCGCGAGACTTTATCCCCCGCTTTGACATTAATCTGACTCACCCTTCCGGCCATTTCTGGGCGCACAACTGCGGCTTGTTGGGCCTCTAGGGTCCCGACAAACTCCGAGGTTTCCCTGAGATTGGTCATTTCCACTGTCGCTAATCGCACCGCTACCCCTTGGGGTCGTTGGGGTCCGCCTTGCTGTTCGCTACTCGCCATTGCGGTTTGCCTAGATTGCCAGAAATACCAGCCAGCGCCACCCCCGGCGACTAAGAGGAGGAAAAACAGAGCAGAAGCGAGCGATCGGCCCTTTCTACTGGCCCATTTAAACCGGCGTTTTTTATTCCGTAAAGGTTTGTCCTGTTGTGGCTCTAATTCGGTTGCGTTAGCCATAGAATTTACCTTTTCTTTAGTGTCCAGTTGTGAATCGGAAGTGTTGATTGGGTTCATGTTTTTGTCCGACTGTGTAATCAATAAATAAAAGTTTTATGGAGGATTAATCAATCACGGGATTTAAACCAATTAGAAAGATTGGCAATTCTCGTTCCGAGACGCTGCGCGATCGCCTCAGTCATTTCCCCCTACATGGGCTTTCCTCCTATCCCCATTCCCTTGCTGTTGCCGCTCAATAGAAATCTGTTCTTGCACCCATTTGATTTCTGATTTCAGAACCTCCAGATGTCGATTCCAGACAGCGACTTGATAGCAATCCTCCGGCAAGGGTTTGTCTGTGAAACTTTTGTATCGAGCGCGACAAAGCACTAGGCGATGTTCCATTAATTCCAACCTGGCCTCCGGTTCTAAATCGCTGAAAAAGAAAAATTTAATGGCAAAACGAGCGCGACTTTTCACCCAGCTATCCTGGGGATGTTCGAGCATTTTTTGCCGCCAGCGATCGCGTCCCGATGGGGTAATGCCATAAATCGTGCGACTGGGACCGGCGTCTCCAGATTCACGGGCGATCGCCGCAATGTGACCCCGTTCCTCCAAGCGTTTCAGCAAGGGGTAGATGGCTCCATAGTTGACGCTCATGCAGCTACTCATAAATAGCTCCAGTTCTTGCTTCAACCTGTATCCATGTAGGGGATGGCGCTGCAGGAGTCCTAAAGCAGAGAGTTCAAGCATTTATATCATTTTGATATATCCAGGCTACAGTATAGCCTAATTGATTAAATTTTGTTAAGTTTCTGGGTGATGACCCGGTTGGCCGACACCCCAACAGGTTGCAGGGATAGTAACTTAGCCCCTCCCGACTGGGGGAATACATAATTTATTGATTTTGTCAAGTTTTATTGGAATGAAATAGGTGGAGATTGCCCCTGTATTTAGCCTGCCTGCGCGGGCTACGCTAGGGTTTGTGGAGCCAGACTCTTGAGGGGGCGGGCTTATGTGGACATTTCCACTAACTCGGACATCCGATTAATACAACCTACAATTAATCCATGAATCTGACTAACTGGCAATATCGGTGTTTTTAGACGTTAAACAAAAGAAAGCAAAAGTTCGCTCGACGCCCCACTGTTGAAATAACACTTCAATATTTTTAAATATCTGTCATTGGTTAGAGATTAAAAAAAACCTATTGATAGATGTGCTTCCTTTTATATTCAAATAGGTTTAAAAGGAGGTTGACCGTAACCTCTGGGGAAGATGTTGTAGAAGTTTAACCAAATTCGACCATCGGAAAAGAGGTGACCAGCAAAAGTCAAACGGCACAAGCAGTTGGAAAAAGTGGCTTTATCATGACGCCGAAGGAGGGGCAAATTTTAGGGATTAATGCCATGTACTCTAATTGCTTAAAAATTTTTATAAAAGTATGAGATAGCTTATCAAAAATGAAGATAATTAAATACATTTTGTTGGGTTTGTTAGGATTTTTGGGCTTAATTCTGGTTTGGGGTTTGCTCGAACCGTACCTAATCGAGACAGAACAGGAAATTGCAGAAATCCCTAATCTTCCCGCTGCTTGGGAAGGGAAGCGAGTTGCACTGATTGCTGACTGGCAAATAGGAATGTGGATGGACAACACCAATACCATCGATCGCGTTGTGGAACAATTAATAGAGGAGCGTCCAGCAGTGGTGCTCATTGCGGGTGACTTTATCTACCATCCAGGTGAAGACCCAAGCGAAGTGATTAACAAGGCTGTTGAACTTGTGCGATCGCTTCCAGAAGCAGGCATCCCCACCTATGCTGTCTTGGGCAATCATGACTATGCAATGAAAAGCAAGCAAACCACGCCAAACAGAGAGTTAGCGCGTCAATTGCATGAAGCGCTTGAAGCAGTGGGTGTGGAAGTCCTCCAGAACGAGGCGGTTGCGATCGGCAACCCAGCCCTAAGAGCAATTCCACCGTCCGAGAATGGCAACCCAACCGCAGCAAACAGGGCGGATAACACCCCCCTATACCTAGTCGGCATCGGCGCACACTGGCCCAATAACGATCAACCGAAAGTCGCGCTGAGCTCGGTGCCAGAAGGAACACCAAGGTTGGTGATGATGCACAACCCAGATTCCTTTGAAGCGTTACCTCCGAACACTGCACCTTTGGCTGTGGCAGGACACACTCATGGTGGGCAAGTTCGTCTACCCTTCACCTCAGAATGGAGTTGGTTGACTTTTAGTAAAGAGGATGAGGTCCACGCTGACGGCTGGATTCCAGAATATGGGCAGTCAGGAAATCGTCTTTATGTAAACCGAGGAATTGGTTTTAGCATCCTACCGATGCGGATCAATTGCCCACCAGAGGTCACTGTATTCACACTTCGCTCCTCTGTTTAACTCATCGATGCTCCATTAATTCCAGCCTGTGCTCGGGTTCTAAATCGCTGAAAAAGAAACATTGAATAGCAAAATGAGTGCGATTTTTCACCCAACTATCCTGGGGATGTTGGAGCATTTTCTGTCGCCTCACGCCCCGGGGGGGTAATGCCATAAATGGTCCGACTGGGACCCGCGTCTCCAGATTCTCGGGCGATCGCCGCAATGTGACCCCGTTCCTCCAAGGGTTTCAGCAAGGGGTAGATGGCTCCATAGTTGACGCTCATCCAGCTACTCATAAAGCGGACTTACGCATGAACCCCAAATCTGTAGAGGCGATTCGCGAATCGCCTCTACATTGAGAGTTAGGTCGGAAAATATGCGTAAGTCCTGGGCAATTTTAATCAAAGTATCCGTCCCTCAAATCTCGAAGTTGAGGCAAATCTAACTTAGCTTTCTCAAAAACCAGGGTTTCTGCAAAAATATCTTCCAGTTTTAAGAGATGGGTGGTAATGCTCTGGGGATAATTATTATGAAATTCTTGTAACCGGGTTGAGTAGCCTTCGGTATAGCCAACCCCCGATAACATGATTCCAATATCGGCTTTATGAATCACTAAATTTCCACAAAAATCCGCAGTAAAGGACGCATCTAAAGGAGTCCGATAAAGTTTGCATTGAAAATAAATGCGTTTTTGGTTCAGGATACCATCCCCATCGATGCCCCCATCTTTTCCAGCTTGACCCGGATTCAACCCTAGGTGAGCCGCCAAACGTCGCCCTAAATCTTGCTTAACGGCTTCACTAGAACCGATAATTCCATTCACTAAAGCATCTATTTCTAAATAATCCATGTCTTTAAACTTGAATTGGGTTATTAACGGGTAAAGTTGTGTTCACTATTAATTTTTCATGCATTAAAACCACTCCTAAAAAAATACATTCTCCTGGGGCATTTTCCATTCCTAATTCTTCCAGTTTATCAGCAAGTTCTTGCGTTAAAATCAAGAGGCGCTGATATCTATGCTTCTTTTGGGAATTTTTCATCATGTCTTTCTGAGCATTCAATTCGTTCTGATAATGTTTTATTTGGTCATCTTTCCATTTTTGCCAAATCTTTTGCGCCTCTACTTCAGGCTGATTTGGGTCTGCTTCATTTATTTTCTTTTTGACAAAATTGGCATAGCTAATCGCCCATCCTGGTAACTGATTGACGCTAGTTCTTAATGCCTTGGAAAGCGCTTGCATTTTTTTAAGTTCTGATTCAGTGATCAAATATTCTAGTTGATTGTCTTGATTTTTATCCTCTATTTCTAAATTACTGGTGGCCTGAACAATAGCATCATCTACAATTATATCTGATTTGGGATGTTGAGAAGTATTGTTACTCATTTTGTTTGATTCTCCATTCTTTGTATTTCTAGATCAGTGAGGATTCATTCAATCAAGGCTAAGTAATAATCAAATAAGTTAGCATAACCCTCTTTTTCCCAAATGTAATCATAATTTACAAAAGTTGTATCTTGAATTTCATTTTGTAAATTTTCCATCTCTTCTGCAATTCTGCAATTTTTGGGTTTGTCATTAGAGTCAATTTTGGATAGAACATCTTCAATTGATTTAGCTGTAATACCAAGAGGCACAATGATAACCTGGGGGTTAAATTCCATTGTCTTTCCGAGTGTAGAAATCACCTTCAAAGTTCTCGGTAAAAGACGCAGACCTAGGTGTTTTTGAGATATATTAATTGGAACTAAAATTAAATCTGGGTGATTACCCACAATAATTTTAACCGTGTTTTCAAGAGGGCTATCAATATCTAAAACGACATGATCAAAATAAATTGGATTGGCTTCTTTCTTGATAGATTCTCTATCTTTATTAAGAATTACCTTGCTATTTTCTAGTTCGTATGAATCTTTTAGCTTGGTTGGAGGCTGACCTTTTGTAAAAAAATCCCAAAGATTGGCTTGAGTGTCACAATCAACCAGGAGAACGCTATCTCCCCTGTTAAGCAAAACACCGGCGATATGAATGGCTAAAGAAGTTTTTCCCACACCGCCTTTATTATGCGTACATAGAATAATCAAGTCTTATGCTCATCCACTTCAGTCTCTTAATTATTTTAGCGTCCTAGGGCCTCGGTACACTAGAGGTTAAAAATCTGGTTTTTTAAGCCGAAGCAACTAATTATTAACCAATCTGGCACAGAAACCGTTGGAAGTATCCTCCTGATTGAATAGGGGACCAAGGCCCTGATACTCTTATGTAACTGTTTGCCTGGGAATACTCTGGTATGGGGTGCAGAAGAACGCTAACAATCCAGTATAGCTTAATTGAGGAAATATGGTGATGGCAATGTTCTATCAGTGTCCATCGGTTGGGGCCACTGGAATGAATCCTGCATCCCAGGCTTATTTCGACAACTCCACCAACTCCGACATCCCATTAATACAGCCTAAAATTAGTCCATCAATGCCACTCACCGGCAATATCGGCGTTTTTAATTGAACTGCCAAATCCTCCACCGTCATATTATCCAAAAACTTAGTTTCTCCATGTTTTAACATCACATCAGGCAACAAAATTGCATCGCCCAACTTTTTGTTTTGCAACCCGTTGAGCAAATCTTGTCCTGTTAACACGCCAGTCACGCTCATGGTTTGTCCCCAAAAATCGCTACAGAGGGCTACCATTTCTATCTGTAATCCTTCCACCGAATTGAGTCGGTTTACAATCGGTTGAAAGGCTTTTTCTACGGCATTTCCCAC
>CAYUEH010000138.1:0-10423 GCA_964442465.1 uncultured Laspinema sp.
GCCCCAAATGCTTATCAGCTTTGAGTTTCAGAAGTTAGCTTGATGCGTATGGGGTCGGTATGCGGTGGAGTAGTGAGGGATTTAATCACCTTTTACATTTACGTCTGGCTTGGGTAAATAGTCGCTTTGATGACTTGTTTTCAGACGGGAGTTGTTTTGAGCCTTCTACCTCCTCCCCCAACTCCTAGATGCGCCCATGGCTAACCTCTGTCCCGGCGTCAATCCAGTTCGACTCCTCGCTTCGGGTAAAAATTAGCCCTAACTCCACGGCATCAAATAAGTGACGGGCAATAATTTGAGGGGGACTTTCATCCAGGAGGGAGAGGGTTAATAAATCAAATTGATTCCCAATACAAGCCGCCAGTTTGATAAATTTCTGAGCCGCTTCTGGCAGAGATTGAATTTTAAGCACCATCAATTCAACCACATTATCCGTGATTTGGGCCGATTTGATGTCGTTGAGGTCCCATTGCCAGCGGCGAGCATTTACTTCAAAGCTCAGGAGATGATCGGCATAGAGTTTCTCCAGAAACTCCGTAATAAAAAATGGGTTCCCATTAGTTTTTTGTAAAACCAACTCCGCTAAAGGTAAAATTTCTGGCGTTTCGGTTTTGAGCGCATCGGCAATTAACTGGCTAATATCGGCTAACCCCAAAGGTTTTAGAGAAATATGATTCACTGATGCCCCACTTTCGCGGATTTCTGATAAAGTTAACATCAGGGGATCCGTGGCACTGACTTCATTATCGCGGTAGCAGCCAATCAACAGGAAATATTGGCTATCTGTTCGCGTCATGAGTTGGTGAATGATTTTTAATGAAGCAGCATCTGCCCATTGCAAATCATCTAAAAAAATAATGAGCGGATGTTCTTTTTGGGTAAAAACCTTGATGAAGTTCTGAAAAACGAGGTTAAATCGATTTTGGGATTCCCCCGGAGGCAAAGGGCTAACCGGGGGCTGTGCGCCGATAATTAGTTCTAATTCCCCAATCAAATCAACCATAATCTGAGCGTTAACGCCTAACGCCTCGACTAATTGCGATCGCCACTGTTCAATCTGTTCAGGAGTTTCCGTTAATAACTGTCGAATGAGAGTGGCAAAAGCCTGGGCGATCGCCCCATAAGGAATATTTCGCTGGAGTTGGTCAAATTTACCTGAAATAAAGTATCCGCGCTGTTGAGTTAAGGGTTTATAAATTTCCCGGACTAAAGCCGATTTGCCAATTCCCGAATATCCGGAAATTAGCATCATTTCCTTTCCTGCATTCAACGCCGGGTCATTCAGTCGATGCCTGGCTTGTAGCAGCCACTCAATTTCCGCCTCTCTGCCATATAGCAGTCCTAAATGATTTGTAACATTTTCTTCTCCCCTCTCCCCCCCCCTTTCAAAGGGGGGTAGGGGGGATGGAGAGGGGTTGGGGGCCGCCATCGTCTTCCACAACTGCTGCAAGGATTGCTATAGAGTTTTTGGGAAATTTGAAACCGGCTAGAACTATCATTCTCCCCGAGAGTAAAGGGTTGAATACTTCACAAACTGTGCCGGGGATTGTTCTAAGGGGCTGGATAGAAATTAACCTGGAAACAACGGGTATTAGAAAAAACTGTCATTTTCCCGTAAGCGGGAATCCAGCTAGTTTTCATTGATGCTCTGAGTAGAGCTTAATCATCCCCACTGACTTAATTTGTAGGCTTAGTTTCGGGCTCTTTTTTCGGATAAACCCAATTTTCAAATAAATCCTGGATCAACGCTTTATTTTGAGGGGACTGCTGGTTTAAAATATCGGCGTAATCATCCCACATTTCAATACAATAACGCGCATTTCGTTTTTTTATCTGGGGCAACCAGGCCGTATGAATCGTAAACCCTACATTAAATTGCTCATGGCACAGCTTGTATTGTGGCCCGCTTTTTAAGTCAGCCGCATCAAAAATCCACAGTTCATTCCCGTTGTTTTTTTGGGTTTCTGCATCCTCGTCGTAATGAACCACACAGAGGATGTAACCATCGGTGGAACCTTCGGTTCCAGGTCGGGGAATAAATTGCGGTGAAACCACCCAATGACCCTTGGGAAATTGATACCCATCGGCAATGCTCAACCGATTTTCATCTTCAGTAACCTGGTCTAAGGGTGCAATGTGAAGTCGGAATAAGGTTGAAGGTTTGCCTTGGGTCGTGATCTCATCTAATTCCTCCAATCCAACTTCTCGATAGGGATAGTCCTTATAGAGATGTTCAATATGGGGGGTTTTTAGATCCGCCCAACATCCCAAACAACTCCAATAAATATCTTCTAAACGGTCTGGAAAAAGACGCTCACGGTAGGCGTAGATGGCCGCCCCCCAGGTATAATCTTTATGCATCAAGATATCTTGATTTTCGCGGATGAATTGTCCGGTTTTGCCGTTAATTACGTGACATCCCAGTTTGCTGATATCCATCGGTCCGGCGATCGCGCCATAGAGAGGGGATGTTCCTGACCCGTCTACCGGACCCGCATCATCAAACTTCGTTAACCATTCTGCGGCATCCCAGGCACAAACATGAGCCAAGTGCAAGGTAATCTGATCATCCGGATTGCGATAATCCACGAGGAAATGTGCCGCATCTCGGGGAATCGTAACTTTTTTAGCCTGCACTGACTTATTCTTCGGGTCCAGTTTTCGGCGATCGATGATGTAAACCGTATTGTCTTTTAATTGTGGATGATCGAAGAAGTTTCTCAACCACTTTTCGATCTGGTCATATCTTTTTTTTGAGACGGTCGGCAGAATTTCCTCGACGGAAATTTTAAAAGCGGTATCAATTAACACCAGATAATTTTCAGTGAGCCCCATCTGGTGAGTGCTTTGCTTAATTTTGAGTGGAAACCCCTGGTGTAGAACTTGCCATTTTTGAAAGCCTCCTGAACCATTCCACTGGACTAAATATAGAAAATTATCAGTAAATATCCCAATGCAAGTTATTAAAAATTGTAGGAGACTTTCCCCCGATATTTTAAACGGCTCTAAGACATTTAAAATAAGTTGTTGAGGTGTTTTTTTTGGGGGGGGAGTAACTAACCTGCAATAATTCTTCTTCGTTCTTTTCTACTTTTTTACAGCATAATTTTTGGAATTGTTCTTTTATCCAGGCTATGAACTCTTTACCCAAATAGAATAAGGGAATGAATTGAGAAAAGACGTTAGAGAGCGATCGGCCCACATTCACCGTAAACATTTCCTGGGTATAAGGGTCAAAAACGGGATGGGCTGAACTTTGAATTGTTTTAAAGGGAGTGGTCGGTTTTAAAAATAGCTTTCCCACTTTGTTAACTTCTTCCCACTCAGAATTTTTCCCCACTGGCGTAACAAACAGTTTCCAGGGTTTTGGGGTCGATTTCGTAGGGACGACCCACATCCCAAGTCACCAATAACCGTTCATGTTCTGCCTCAGAAAATTTCAGGGGTAGAAAAGCTGTATTCAGTTGATTGCGGGTTCCCAGAGGGCCAGAAACTCGGGTAATGCCCAGATTTTTAAATCTTAAATCCGTTGATTTGGGATTTCCCTCAGAACCCTGATATTTTGTGCAATGATTTGTGGCAATATCAGCGTAGTAGCAGGGAGCTTTGATTTGTCTGGCAGATAATTTCGCCCCTTCAGTCAAGGATTCAAAATCAATGCGGTAAACCATGCCATCGCCATTGTACAAAGGGGTTTTTCCGTCATGGGAAGGCAAGACTGTATTGCTGGCAACATCGGATCGGTAAGAGTTGATCGAACCCGTTGCGCCAATAATAAAGGCATGACCCTGCAAATCAGAGGGGAGAGGTTTACCCTCTTTTTCTTTGAGGGTTAAAGGTGGATATTGGGCATCGGGGTTATCTTCTGGATAACCAAACTCATCTCGACTGACGGATAAAACAGAGGCGGGAAAGGTTTTATTGGAGTCCGATTTAGCATGGGTGCTCATGGTTTTATTCATGGGGTTCATGATTCCAAGACGGGATATCGAGGGACCTGTTCTTCTTCCATTTTTGGAAGAAAAGGTCTGGCAAATGGGTGAGGGGTCTGCCCTAAGTAGAGATCTCTATGGCATTGAGATGGATGAAAGTGGCTGGGGAATCGCTTTGTTAGCAATCTGGTTCAATTGTGACAGAACTGATCAACCTTTGTCAACTAGGCATAATCATGCGCCTTGACTTCAATCTCAGGGCGTCAGTCCAGGATTGAACATGAGGACTTTTACCGAGTTTCACCCACCTTTCCGGTTTTTTTTGCAGGCTATTGTCAAAAAATAGGGTCATTCTTCCCGCTAGCAATTGTAGGGTGGGAAAAAGCCGATCTGACTTACGATGGGCTTTTTCCCACCCTATAACTTAACGGTGTTTCCCAAAAATAAGGTGCGCGATCGCTATGCAGCAGGAACGCACCTTAATAGATTCGGAGATCATTCTCCATCCTTGAACGACTTTCAATTGATTGGCTCAATTAAAAGGCATAAATCCGCCCTTTTTCATCGGTATAAAATCCCCGATCAATGCGTTCTCCAGTCATCGCAGGGCGAATCGTGATGATCACATCATTTCCGACTGAAGTAATATCAAAATGTAAAGGAACCTCACTCGAACCAACCGGGGAATTGATAAAAACATTCAAGTTCCGAGACTGATCAGTCTCGGAAGTGGGGTTGAGTAGAAAATTGCCTAACCCAACCCTTGTTCCCGATCCTATTTGTTGAAATCCCCCATCGGGGATGCTATATTCCAAAGAAATTTCTGTATTATTCACCAGGGTGATGTTGATCGGAAGGTTGACATTTACATCGGTTTCCGGTTGCCAAAATCCCGGTTCTCGTCCTCCAGTTTCACTGGGTTGAGAAATCCCCAGGCTGGAATTCAGCAAGACTGTCGCTACGATGGAGGCGGTTACAATGATTAATCGCTTCATAATGTTTTTCTGTCGGGGTTCACAAAGAGTTAAATCCGTTAAATCGGAGAGAATTTGCAGAAGGCTAACCTGATGCTTACGCTTACTATAACCCTCTTTTTACCCCTTGTCATGATACCCCAGAACAAAGTTATCGTTTGTTGATTTCAGTGAGGGAATTGGTGATGATTCTTAGTCATTCTTCCCTTGACAAAACTCTTGTTTTTTGCATTTCTCCAAATTCGAGGTTAAATACCCGTTGTCTCTTCAGACCACCAGAGAGCAAGACCCTCTAATGTTAGGGATTTCCATAAATAAAGTGGGGCATTAGAGGTTTTGCCGAATTATTCAAGCCCCCCGTGAAGCCAACATTTATTCCTCTGGCTTCCCCCTTGGGAAGGGGGACTGGAGGGGGATCCAAGGGGGGGGGGAAACGGGGAGCTCTGCTCGAATATTTTATTTTTTGGAGTGCCCTTAACGATTCAAGCCAACCCCTCAAGCCAGGATGCCGCAGGGTTTAGAAACCGGGTTTCTTTAAAAAATGTAGGCGGATGCGCCACAAATTTGTGCTAGGAACCCGGTCTCTTATCCTCTCAAACTAATTCAATCCTGCCGTTCTCATTATCGCCAATCTTCCCAAGTATTGTTGAAGATAGAAGTATTGGGAAAGGCAATGGGATTTCCGCCATCAACCAGGCGAGTTTGTAACTCTTCTAACTGGGGTTCCCGTTGCGGAAGATTGTCCACTAACTGATAGGGGAGAATGCCTTTTTCTAGGGAAAAATCGACGGTTAAGCCTGCGGCAACTCCAACGGACCATTCAAAGGAATGTACTCGATAGGCAGCAGCAGCAATATGGCTGGTGGCGATACTTTTTCCAGCAATTAATAGGTTATCAATCCGTTGGGGAATCAAGGCCCGGAGGGGAATTTGGAAGGGATAAGCGGTGCCCGCACCCCGACGTTCTCCCTCTAGTTCTGTGTTTCCGGGGGCTTCCGGGGGGGAGAGGGTCATGCAGGGATGAAAGTCGATCGCATAGTGGGCAATTCCCACAGAATCAGGGAAAATTGTAGAGCGCGATCGCGAAGGTCGTCCTTCCAAATTCGGTCGTTGCCCGATCGCCTCTAAAGTTTGTAACCCCGAAAGAGATTCCCACAACCGGCGATAGTCCTCCGGCAACAAATTCGTGCGATAAAATTCGTCAGAATAATCCGTCCGCGAAATATCAATTTCCCACACCATAAACCCATCGGGATGACCCCAACCGGGCCGTCCAATAATTCGCCGTCCCTCGCGCATATAAGGATATTTCGATAATCCATTGGCGGTTCCCATTGGCGAATCGAGTCCGGAAAGATAGCGATGATTCGGGTGGGGTTGTTTGAATCCATCCCCTAACTGAGAATCGGTCGTTCCCTGGACTAACCAATAGAAAAAGCCGATCGCGTGTTCTTCTCCCGCTTGCAGGGTTTCGGTTCTTAATCCTCCCCTCCATCCCCCCGGTTCCAGTTGCCCAGTGGATTGCAACTGCTGACGGGTATAGATTAAATTATCTTGAGCGGTTCCCGGTCGATAATCATTTCCCCAAGTCCAGTTTTGCATGGAGATATCCCCGGGATTAATGGGATATTCTCGGGGATTAGAGGGGAGGTTTTTCTGATAGTTTTCGCTCCAGATCCGGCGGTAGGTATAAACTAAATTAAAATTCGCCAATCGTTCCAGTTCATAACTGTAATAAGGGGCGTAACGGTCGTAAAAATCCGGTTTGACGTGCTGTTGGGGGTCCTCAGTCGCTTCCATAGCAAAGGTATAGGTAAACCCTTGAGTACAGTAGGGATTGCCCTCTGGGCTAGAAGAGGAGGGTTCAAGGGGCGATCGCGGATCAACCCCAAGACGGTAGGGTATATCCGCTAAACCAATCAGTTCCCCGGTTTCCGTAGCATCGATCACATACCATTGGGCCGGTTGTGCGATAGTGTTGTTCGCCTGAAGGGAATGGCGATCGCGTGTCATGGGAACAAACCGCACAATGTTTTTATGAAACCGGGGGGAATTTTCATAGCGATAGGCATCTTCCAGGATTTGCGAGAGGGGTTCCGCATTTACCGGGGACTGACCTGGGGCCGGTTCGATTTGAATGGCGACTGCACTTTGAATTTGTTCGCCCTCCGGAGTCGGGGAAATATCCAACTCTTTAATCACCGTATTGGGATACCATTTGAGAGTACCCTTGCCTTGTTTTGCAGCTTTTTCCAATTGGTCAAACAGCAGTTTATGGCCGTCATACGGCATAAAACAGGATTCACTCACCCAACATTGACCCGGGTTGAGGCGTCCATACTTGCGCCGGATACTCTCGCGAAATTCCAAGTATCCTTGGGGATAAAATAACTGTTGTCGTTGGGTGGGTCGTTCATCCAAGGCCGAAGTGCCTTGGGAGGAAATTTGACCCCCTACCCAGTCGGTAATATCCGTCATGCAAACCGTCCGACCGGCCAACAAGGACTCGTAGGCGCTGGCAGCCCCCGCTAATCCACCTCCGGCAACTAAAATTTCACAGGGGACTTCTTGATCCGGGGGGCGAGGGGGTGTGGCATCGGCTACGGAAGTCGCTAATGCCAGGGTGATTAAACTCACCACTAGACTGAAACAGGACCTTGTGGGGGAGATGCCTCGAAGGAGATGCCGTGGTAAAAGCTGCGATTGACGCTGCATAGGTATCGAATTGGGTAAGCTGGTAAACGGTGACGTTGAGAAAGGGGGATCCGCAGTATCTGAAACAGTGGTGTCTGTAACCGATGCTACTTTTCCTCCTTGTTCATGTTAGCTATACGGAGGTGAATTTGGGACTTCAGGTTGCAAAATTTGGCGATCGCCCTACTCTATTCAGTAGGGATTCAGGGATTGAAGGTCTTTAAATCGATTGAACCCGTGGAAAACTTAGGACGTTATTAACCCATGCACGTTACCTCATCCAATTTACCGATGAAACTGTTTGAAAATCCCCGGTTTGACGGGTCTTTGTCCTCGGATTATCCCCCAGAGGAGAACGAAGCTCTATTGCACAGTATTGTTAATAATATTCCCGGTGCCATTTACCGATGCACCTATCAGGGTAACGGGACAATAGCGTTCATTAGCAAAGGAATTGAACAAATTTCTGGATATCCAGTCTCCCATTTTCTCCACCATCCCATCGCTCGATTTAAAACCCTTGTTCATCCCGAGGACCAAGGGATTGCCGAACAGACGGTGGCCGGGGCGTTATTATCGCAACAACCTTATACTGTAGACTACCGCATTATCAAGGCCGATGGGACGATAGCTTGGGTCCGCGAAATCGGTCAAGGCATCTGCGATCGCCAGGGAAACCTCTGTGGATTGGATGGCACTCTCTCTCCCTTGAGTGCGATTAACGCTCCCCCTCTTGACCAAACCCGCCCAGAATTATCGCCAGAAATTGCCCCAAAATTGACCATTTTAGAACAGCTTAATGAAGGATTTTTAAACTTAAATTCCCAAGGCCAGGTCATTTATATCAATCCCCAAGGGGAAAAATTATTACAAACTAGCCGTCAGACCCTTTGTCAACCCGGGGAAAATCCTGAATTTTCTCCCGATTTAGCTCAATTTTTTGCGGATTTGAAAACCGCTTTATCCGGTCCCACTACTCAACCCTTAGAAGCCTGTTATCCCTATCGCGAGACCTGGTTAGAGGTTCGGGCTCATGCTTATGACGCAGGAATATTAGTCTTTTTAAGTGATATTACCTCCCGCAAACAAGTTTTAAATTCCTTACGACACCGGGAAAATCTCTATCGGACCTTTGTCAAAAATTTCCCCAATGGCGTGATCTTTTTATTTGACCGAGACTTGCGTCATACTTTGGCGGAAGGTCGGGATTTAGAGGCGATTGATTTAGCTAAGAAGGATGTAGAAGGCAAGACTCTCCAAGAGGCATTTCCCTCAGACATTTGCCAAACCCTAGAACCTTTATATCGGGAGGTACTCGCCGGGGAAACTCGGGTGACTGAACTCACCTTTGGCCGTCGCATTTATTTGACCCAAATTCTTCCGATTAAAAATGAGGCGGGAGAGGTTTTAGGGGGGATGGTCATGACTCAAAATATGACCGAATGCAAACTCGCTGAATCGGAGAATGCTCGGTTAATTGCTTCGTTACAAAGAAGTGAAGCCCAAACCCGGGCAATGGCTTCTTTGCTGTCGGAAGCGGAAAAATTGGCTCATGTGGGATGTTGGGAATTTGAA
Organism: uncultured Laspinema sp.; assembly: GCA_964442465.1. Classification (GTDB taxonomy): domain Bacteria; phylum Cyanobacteriota; class Cyanobacteriia; order Cyanobacteriales; family Laspinemataceae; genus Laspinema. The sequence goes on from CAYUEH010000138.1 coordinate 9,176, forward strand.
ATTGCCACAAACCGTATTATTTGTTCCGATGAAGTTTATCGAATGTTGGGATTAGATGTCAATGAAGTTTCCCCAACCTATCCAGAATATCTGCAAAAAATTCACCCGGAAGACCGAGGGACTGCTGAACAAGTGATTGAACGGTCGATTCACGCGGGAGAATCCTATCAAGTGGAACAACGGATTGTTCAATCTGATGGTTCAATTCGCTATATTTCGGCCAATGGGGAACCGATTTTTAATGAAGCGGGGGAAGTGGTGAAGGTGTTGGGGAGTCTGTTAGATATTACCGATCGCCATTTAGCCCAGCAAGCGTTAATCAAGTCGGAGGCCCAGTTAGAATTGCGGGCGCGGGAGTTAGAAGAAACTCTGTATGAACTGCAACGCACTCAAACTCAACTCATCCAAACTGAACGGATGTCTGGGTTGGGTCAGATGGTGGCGGGAATTGCCCATGAAGTGAACAATCCTGTCGGGTTTATTTATGGCAATATTGTCCATGCCACGTCCTATATTGACGATTTGGTTAATTTAGTCAATCTCTACCAAAAACATTATCCAGAACCGGACCCGGAAATTGTAGAGGAGATTGAGGAAATTGATTTAGAGTTTTTATTTGAGGATTTGCCTCGATTGTTACATTCGATGAAAGTAGGGGCAGAACGCATTCGGGAAATCGTGCGATCGCTGCGGAATTTTTCTCGATTAGACGAAGCAGAGAATAAACAGGTAAACCTTCATGAAGGGATTGATAGTACCCTGTTAATTTTACAACACCATCTGCGAAATGATAGCTCAAATTCCAACGCCAACACCGGAATTACCGTAATTAAAGAGTATGGAGAGTTACCCCGGGTTGATTGTTACCCCAGCGAACTCAATCAAGTGTTTTTGAATATCATCACTAATGCGATCGATGCTCTCAAATCCCAGGAACCCCCGCGCACAATCACCATTCGGACTGAAGCAGTCATTCGTGAGCAACCCTCTTCTGAACAGCCCTGCCCTGACTGGATTATTATCCGAATTATCGACAATGGTCCGGGGATGACAGGGGAGATTCAACAACGAATGTTTGATCCGTTCTTTACCACCAAACCTGTGGGAATGGGCACCGGGGTGGGGTTATCGATTAGCTATCAAATTATTGTGGAACAACATAAAGGCAAATTAACTTGTTCCTCAGAACGAGGAAAAGGGACGGAGTTAATCATTGAGTTGCCCGTGCATCAAAACTATGAAGAACCG
>CAYUEH010000139.1:0-7348 GCA_964442465.1 uncultured Laspinema sp.
GTCTTTTTAGTCGCTTTTACTGTTTTTAAAACATCCTGCACTGTCCCACAAGCCCCACATTCATAATGGGACTTTTTCGGAACCGTTCCTTTTCCAGTATTAATAGTAATTTCCGTCTCCGGACAGATAATTTCTGAAGGCAGTTCACCTCGCACCTCAATCAACTTTATTTGACTCGCTCTTTCTTGGTTCCAAGCTGCGGTTGCCTCTGGGTTATCCGTTGCACTGCCCCCATATTCTTGACCATCTGGCCCCATTTTGGGAGAACCCGCCAGCCATTGGGGATGAACCAGCAGGGATAAATTGACTTTCTTGTTTTTTCCTTTTTCCTTTAAATGTGTCAAAACTTCATGTTGATGTTGACAATGAGGACAAATTATATTTCCCTTGTCATCAATGGCGGCATAGGGTTTTTCTTCTGGAGCAATCACAAAGGCGACTCCCGGTGCCATTCGCACATCCCCAGCCTCTACATCAAAAACCTGGTTACATTCAGGACATTGATAATCGTTCCAGGCTTTAACGGATAAGGTTTTAATTGCCATGACCGGATTGGAAAGAATGGGGGTCCGATGGCCGCATCCGGTCACCTGACAAGGCCCATGTTTTGCCCAAAACGTATAAATCATTTCTGGCCCTTCATAGCGATAATCTTTCCGCTGTTCGGGGGTGAGAGTTAGGGGATTAAAATCTTTCCCCATGACGGTCTTGGTGGAAATTTTAGTCCATTTCCCCCGATGACCGCGAGGACAATCACAAGCATAAAAGGGCATTATCTGGGGTTTGACTTCCGCCTCAATTTCAGCCAGTAATGCTTCTACTTCCGTAACATCTACTTGGGCGAGTTCATTTTTGACAACAAACCAGGCGACGGGGTTTAAATCTACCCCAACCATCTGCATTCCCAGACGAGAGCCTTCCACAATTGTTGTGCCTCCACCCATAAAAATGTCAGCGACTTTGAGATGACTCAAAGCACCTTTCTTTTGGTGGTTGGCATAATAAACATCCCAAACCGCTTTGGCTGCTTCATCGGCATCATCCGGGGCTTTCATGCTGGCGGCGAGTAGCAGAGACCGAAATACACTGGATCGCCGTCTTGCCCACCATTTTGACATTTGATAAATGGGTTTTCCGGCGTTCCCTTCAATGGCCGCAATTTGGTTAATCGGAATAATTGGAAAATCGACTTCTAGGCAGGTTTTCGGTCGATTCGGGTCAGAAAAATCTACAGTTTCCACCTCCGCCTCCCGACCCGCTCCCACCGCACGGGCCACCTCTTCAGCAATTTGCTCTTTTTTCGTTTTCTTGTGTTCGTTCATCGGTTGCTCTCCATCTAAGGTTAAGACGGGCTTGGGAGGTTTTTGACGGCTCATTTCTTCTGGTTAATGCTTTACTTAATTGATAGGAGTTTAAAGAAGAGGCATGAAACTAATCCGGTCTTGGTATTCTTCTTCAAACGCAGCTTCTGCAATTACAATCAATTCCTCAAGAATTTGACCCATGCTCATGTCTTCATTAATGATAAAGATGCCGGGGATATGGCGATTGCCTGCTAGATGATCGGCTAGATGTACCGGCATACTTTTCCGGTTGTTGGTAATCAAAATAAAGCGATTCTCCTCGCACCAAATCAAAATTTCGGGGTCCAGTGTTCCCTTGGGCGGTGCATTGGGGTCCCCGATCTCCCAAACCCGCAAATCGGGCTTATATCGGACTAACTGGGCGCGATAGTTCAGAGAAATATGCTCATCTAGCAAATAGCTAATTGCCATCTAACTCCCTCAAGAAACATGAGCTGCAACAGCCGCCAATTTTTCCGCTTTAAACTGGCGGAGCTTTTCGATAAAGGGGGGTGGATTATTCTTCTGTTGCTCGCGCATCTGGTGACTCCAGGCTAACCAATCCGTCAGATAGGCATTGATCGCTTCTTGGTTCTGCAAATAGTACAAAATCGTGCCATATACTTGTTCTAGGGTGACAGTGCGAAACTGTTCGGCGATCGCTTCGGGAGTCTGAGCGCGATGGATGTACTGATAAAGAATATGCTCGATGCCGATCCGCGTTCCTTTGATGCGAATATCGTCCTCTGCCAACCGCTCGAAATAATCTTCTAACTGCATAAATGTTCTCCTACTTAGAAAGTTCAATAAACGGACAAGCGACTTCTAAAATTGATAATCCGCCATGTACTAAGGTGGGGTAGCCTCCGGAGCTTTTCCACTTCCTTCGCCCCAACACAAAGCTATTTTCTCCATTCCTGGAATGTAAGGTCAGGGCAACCGGGGGCACCCAAGGACTCTCCTCACTGAGGCGATCTCTCCAACGACCGCTCTTAAATAACGCTTTAAGATGCTGTGCCTCCTCATTCGACACATCGGCAAATAGCCCACTAGCTGCATATCCATGATCCGAGGTAATCACCACGGAGCGTCCCGTCGCCAGTCTATCAATCAGCGCCCAAAAATCTGAACTCATCAGTTGTGTGGCGACTTCTGTAGTCAAGGCATCAAGTCCTTTACCCGCTACAGATAAATCGTGAACGCGAGAGTCCGGCCAGTGGTGCCACAACACCCAAGAGGGTTCCGAACCAATTAAATTAGCGCAGTCACTCCAAGGTAAATCGACAGTATCGCTGTGAGCACCCGGGAGTCGATAGCTTTGTCCGGCGCGATTATTTTCCAGGGCCGAACGCTGGGGCAACCCCAGGGCCTTAGCAAAGGATGTGGTATCCCCTGGTAATTCTGCCCCGGTGACTTTGACGCTGTGAATCTTAAATCCCCGGTCTGTAGCCCCCTGCAAAATCCAAGGGATTTCCCGCAGGGAAAGGGCATCTAAGATTAAGACGGCTCGACCCTGAGATTGGGCGGACCACCAATTTATCAGCGCCTCTGCGGTTCGTTCGCTGCTCTGTTCAAATTCCCTCCACAAATCATAAGCCGCACAGGAGAGTAATAAATCAATGGCTCCTAAGTGGCGATCGCGTCGAGTGACTTCCGCACTAGCAGAACCCACGGATAACGGTGCAGAGCAAATCTTCTGGGCATAGTCAAAAATGGCTTGCCATGCCTCAACTGCTGAAGCGCTTTGAATGCATTCTAATAGTTCTAAAGGAGCGGACATTAAAACTCCTCCTTCTCTAACTCAAGTTCGTAAGTCAACCCATCGGGGAGATTCCGCAATAGTTGTTGTAATTGTGCTCCGTTGAGGGCATCTACTCGGAGGGTTAAGCGCCTGACTGGAGTCCCCGGATTGATTCCCCAGGCTTCAACTTTACCGATTAGATTCAGGGCAGAGGTAGCGGGGGCCGATAAGGGAGTTACCTTTGAAGCCGCTTCCCTCCCAAACACCGACTCGCTGAGTTTGGGACTGGACAATCCATTTGTGGAATAGGTCAAGGGGGCAGAAAAGGTCTGGTTCGCCGGGTCCGTGATAGTAACGCTGGCAGCGATCGGCAATAATTCCGAGGGAACGGCAGAATCGGGCTGGTTGCTCACCCGCTCGGAATGGGGAAGCGCTTGGGGGAGGAGCAAGGAGGTTTCGGCCAGATGCTTGCCAACTCCCACACGACTCTTCATGCGGTTCCAGGCGGTTTCTTCATCTTCTCCCGGTTTAGCTTGTAGGTACTCCATGCCGCGTAGATTGAGAGCTATCTTGCCACGAGCGCACAAGCGCGTAACTTTTTCTTTGGCGTGAGTTTCCCCCAACCAAGGAATGCAGTCTTTTCCCCCGGGACGGGGTTCTTGTAGTTCTTTGAGGAGTTTACCGAGGTTGTCGTTATTCTCAGCACAGGTTAATACGAACTCTTCAAAGTCTTCGGGAATAAACAAATCGGTGCTAATTCGCTGTTCGATCGCTTCGGGAATTTTGCCTCCTTCCGCTTTTAGGGACTCCACGGCAAATTGGCACTGTTTTGGATCGGCATAGTTCCACACCTGGAGAATTGCAAAGCGATCAAACCGCTTTTTGATGAGTTGGTATAGTTCTGACTGATAGGTGCGAAATAATTTTTTATATTCCGGGCTTTGGGATTTCCATTCATCTGCTTTTAAAACGGCTCGGGCCAGAATTAATAACTCTCGGTCTTGGTAGAGATTAGGGCTGCCGGATTTAGGCAGCAAGAACCGAATGGTGTTGCGTCGTTGTTGCACTTGCTCTTTGAGCCATTTTCCTAAATTGCGATGCAGTGGCTCAGGTTCTTGGGGCAAAACGACAATCGGCAGGCGATCGTCCCAGTTATCGGGATGATCTAAGGGGTCGAGATGGGTCCAAGGGTCATTCATCCAATGCTGCGGCAGGACGATCACGCGAAATACTTTGGCAGTGTCATCGGATCCACCTAAGACATAACGGATTTCTTTAGCGAGTCTGCGATGGTCTTCTTTTTGGATGAATAATTTATTATTGCGGGCGGAAGCCATCAGTTTGGCTTGGGGGTTTTCCTCTTCTCGAAATAGCAAGCGATCGCCGATTTGATGAATGTTGAAACTATGGTCAACGATGGTATTGAGTTCGACTTGAAAGGCGTTATCGTCCACCACCTCCGAGCGGGTAATATCCAGATGGAGGGTGGCAGGTTCTGCCCCCGCTTGATTTTCCACCGAGAGCGATCGCAACCATAATGCACCGACTATTTCCGCTAGATGAGGGACTGTGGTTGAGGGGGATGCGATCGCATCTTGAACCGCACTCAAATTCCGCTGGGCCTTTTCCCTTAAACTCCGATGATGTTGATTGGCAACGGAATCGAGCAGCGAAGCAATCCCACTGGATTCATCCTCTAAGTTAAAATCTGCTGCTGTAATGATCGGGGTTTTGTTTCCCTTGGATTTGAATAAGTCAGCCAGAATTTTGAGCAAATCCCGGGTTTCTTGAGCATCAGTTGCCACCAGCACCCGATCTTCTAATAACTGCATAAGATGAGGCGCAAAGGGCCAGTATTCTATAAAATCTTTCCGCTTGCGATCGCAGTCGGCAGGCGGTACAGAGGTCAGACGAAAAGATTCCTTGATGTGAGTAGAAATTAAATTTTCAATCTCTTCCTCAGCAACCTGTAACCGATTTTCAAACAACCGATGTAACAGCAGGCGTCGGCGGTCTAAACTAGCATTCGGTCCTTTGAAATCGATATCAACGGGGTTGACTCGGTGAATTTGCTGATAAGCATCGGTCGATCCATTGCGGACTGAGACGACCAAGACCAACAGTTCTGGGTGTTCTTTCGCAATTTCTGAGAGCAGTTGGATAAAGTTAAAGGCCCAGCTTTTCTCAGGAGACTGCTTTGTGTTTTTTAAACCATCAAACCAGGTCTGGAATTCATCGAGCAGTAGAACAATGGGTTCCTTTTCCAGCAATTCCAAAAGCAGGTTATGAGGGGGAACGTCAGTTTTTTTCTCTCCCAGATTTTCCCACTTGCCTTTAATGTACTGTCCGTGGGGATGGCGATCAAAGAGTAAATCCCATAAAAATTTACATTGCTGACGGTGTAGGCTTTCGCTAATCACCGTCATTCCGGTCCGCAGTTCTATATTAGAAATTTGCGGATTATTGAATCGGTCAGACCAATGCTGCAACCAAGCCTTTGTGGCGGTGGGGTTGGTAACGGCATGGTATAGGGCCGCCATCAGGTGAGATTTCCCTTGACCGCGATCGCCCATCAGCACAATAGGACGGCCCTGATCGGGTCCAATGGCTTCCAGCGCCTTGAGTAGATCGCCGGAAGGATATGTAATTTCCAGAAATTCTTCAGCAGAAATCTGGGTGGCCCCTGTATTGTTATTCTTGGTCAGCTCAATCGCCGTTCCCTCAAGCCGCTTACCCTGAAACTCTTTGCGTAAGGTTAGACCCAACATCCCGTTACCTCCTCAATTCCGCCTTTCCTTTCTCTATTGTGCCGAACCGAGGTCACCTTATTAGCAACTTAGCAACGCCTTCTAAATTTCAGCATTTCCCCAGCGCCCCTTGGGGTCATACCTTAGGCAACGCTTCCTGACTTTGTTGTTTGATTATGCCACAAGTTGTCAATTTAGACCACAGTTGCTAGAGTAGTTGTTGTCTATCTAAACAACAAATTTTGCGAGGCCCTATGTCCCGAATCCAAAATCCTCAAACCCCAGAGACCACAACGATTCAAGCTACCCCAAATCAAAACCCGATGCAGGAGCCACCCCTGGATCGGGTTTTGATTGTGGATACCGAAACAACCGCTTTGGAGATTCAACGAGGACAAGTCATTGAGATAGGAGCAATCCTCTATTCTGTTAAACATCAGACGGCTCTCCAGAAATACTCCACTCTCCTCCCCGCCCCTAGCAATCCAGCACAGCAGATCAACCGGATTAAAGAAACCGCATTACGAGATATCACCCCTGAACAAACTCAGAGAGGGTTATTGATGCTGACCGACCTCGCACGAGATGCTGAATTAGTCGTGGCACACAATGCCGAGTTTGATAAAAAATGGTTTGGCCTTCCCAGAAATGACCAAATCTCAATTCCCACCTTATTAAATGCCAACGGTCAGGCCCTCTCCTGGGTTTGCACCTGTCATGACTTTGAATGGCCCAACCAAACTCGGCCCGGTCAGTCCCTCGTCAATTTAGCTCTGGCACATGATATTGGAGTATCTACAGCACATCGAGCACTAACCGACTGCGATTTGATTGCCGCACTGTTTGACCGCATGGAAAATTTATTACCCATGTTTGAACGAACCTTGAGGCCCAAAGCACGCTTCAAGGCTCTGGTTTCGTTTCACGATAAAGATTTAGCCAAAGAAGCTGGATTCACATGGTTTGGCGATCGCAAAACCTGGGAGCGGATTATGGCTGTAGAGGATACTCAGCAACTGTCTTTCCGGGTAACGCAACTTGGACCTACCCAGTCCATCACTCGTCAATTAGGGCATTTAGAAGGTCCCACCACCGATAGAATGGTGTCATCAGTCTGAGGGCAAGCCAGGGATACGGAATGAACGCGACATAGCAGAGCCCAGCTTCAATAATATGCCGCTGACTTTCTGCCCAAGGGAGCCTGTACTAAAATCTGGCTCCCTATTTTGTTGTTTTCCTCGGGTTAGTGGGGTCTCCATTCTGGCTCAATGGCTGGGAATGGATCCTCTACTTGACAGATTGGAGCCTCTTAAACCCAATTTTGAAGCCCGATCGCCTCCCATAACCGCATTCCCCCACATCAAGGTTGTTGACACTACATCTAGTATTTACCCTGCATATTATCTCCACTAATAGCGTAAAACCCGGTCAAAATGGCTCTTTACAAGACAGAATTTTGCCCGTCAATTGTAACGAAATGTTACAATAGTGCCGTTAAAGTGGTTTAGCATCTTGAC
>CAYUEH010000139.1:7448-10381 GCA_964442465.1 uncultured Laspinema sp.
GTCAATTGTAACGAAATGTTACAATAGTGCCGTTAAAGTGGTTTAGCATCTTGACAGTCTGGAAATGAATCGCTAACATGGTTCACATACCCGGGTAAATCAATTCAGCGTCCTATGCAAGATAAGCAAAAGGTTACATTGTATCTGCCACCAGAACTGCATCGCCAGCTCAAAATACGAGCCGCAGTAGACTCCGAGCCAATGTCAACCATTGCCGAACGAGCCATAGATTTTTACCTGACTCACCCCGGCGTGGTAGACGAACTAGAGTCATTCCACGGGCGCACCCATAGGGTCTATAACTGTCCCGACTGCACCAGCTCAATCGTGATGCGCGATGGAGAAATGGTATCCCTCAAAAACCAGCCGAGCGTATTGGCTGACGAAGGGTTGACGGTTGAGAAAGTGCCAGCGGTTACCGCAAACACCGATCAACAAGGTGAGGAACAACTCGTTCCCTGCTAAACCCAAACACTTCCACCGGGAAGTAAATTTAGTGCTCCGCATCTAAACCCAGGGGCAATAAAGATCTAGCAATATTGTTGGCACCGTTTGTAGAAGGTCGATGGTCATGAAAGAAGAGCTCAATATCTTAATCCAAGCTCAATATCCTTTAATCTACCTCGTGACCTCCGAGGAAGAACGGGCCGAGCAGGCGATCGCAACGATTGCTCAGATCAAGCCCCAGCGTAAAGTCTTTATCTGGACTGTAACGCACGGGATCGTGGAGTATGGTCAACCCCGCAACGTTACCCAACACAATACGGTGTCGCCAGAAGCGGCCATTGAGTGGGTGGTACGGCAGCGCGAGCCTGGTTTGTTTATCTTCAAAGATTTGCATCCCTTTATCGATTCTCCAGCGACCACTCGGTGGTTGAGAGATGCGATCGCCAGCTTTAAAGGCACCCAAAAAGCGATCATCCTCATGTCACCGCTCCAGCAAGTTCCCATCGAGCTTGAGAAAGAAGTCGTTGTCATCGACTTTGCTCTGCCCGACTTGGCTGAACTCAATCAGGTGCTATCCCAGCAACTAGAGACGAGTCGCACTCGCAAAATCACGACTGAAACGCGGGAAAAACTTTTAAAAGCCGCCCTAGGTCTGACGCGAGATGAAGCCGAAAAAGTCTATCGCAAAGCCCAAGTCACCAGTGGAAAACTGACCGAATCTGAAGTAGAGATCGTTCTATCCGAGAAAAAACAACTCATTCGACGTAATGGGATTCTCGATTATATAGAAGAGGACGAAACCCTAGATTCCGTCGGCGGTTTGGAAGAACTGAAACGCTGGCTGAGACAAAGGTCCAATGCCTTTACGGAAAGGGCGCGAGAATATGGTTTACCTCAACCGAAAGGAATGTTAATTCTCGGGGTTCCGGGTTGTGGCAAGTCAATGATTGCCAAAACGACGGCCCGCCTATGGGGTTTACCCTTACTCCGATTGGACATGGGTCGTGTATATGACGGTTCAATGGTGGGGCGATCGGAAGCCAACCTTCGCAACGCCTTGAAAACAGCCGAATCCATTTCCCCTGTGCTACTATTTATCGATGAATTAGATAAAGCATTTGGTGGAAGCGGTGGATCATCGGACTCCGATGGAGGCACATCTAGTCGCATCTTTGGTTCCTTCCTAACCTGGATGCAAGAAAAAACCTCCCCCGTGTTCGTAATGGCTACAGCCAACCGTGTCGAACGCCTACCGGGCGAGTTCCTGAGAAAGGGACGATTTGACGAAATCTTCTTCGTTGACCTTCCCAACAACGAAGAACGGCAAGATATTTTTAAGATTCACTTGAGCAAACGGCGTCGAGAAATCGATCGCTTCGATATCGAGCAATTGGCGAAAGTCTCGGATGGATTTTCCGGGGCAGAAATCGAACAGGCTGTGATTGCAGCTATGTACGAGGCGTTTGCTCAAGACAGAGAATTTACGCAGCTAGACATCATCGCCTCGATTAAGTCTACGCTACCGCTGTCGAAGACGATGACCGAACAGGTCTCTGCCCTGAGAGATTGGGCCAGACAGCGAGCGAGACCAGCTGCTTCTTCCGTCGCTGAATACCAGCGCATGGAGTTCTAAAGGCTTTCTCCTGGGTTTTCCAGGAGCAAAGGCTAACCCACATATATCGGGTTAGCAGTTTCCGAAAACCGCAATTGCGGTTCCCTTCAAACCCAAATGTTGTCGTTTCTTTAACTATCTTACTGGAGGAAATCCAATGTCTCACTTTAGCACTCTTCGTACCAAAATCACCGATGCCGAGATCCTCAAGACTTCTCTGCGCGACTTAGGCATCAGCGTTAAATCCGATGCGGACGTTCGTGGTTACAATGGCCAGCGTGTTCGTTCCGACTTGGTTGCAGTTCTCGAAGGCGAATATGATCTGGGCTGGTCTCGCAACAGCGACGGCACCTACGACTTGATCGCTGACCTGTGGGGCGTTGCTAAGAAGCACAATCAGACCGAACTGATCAACGCTATTAACCAGAAGTACGCGGTTAATAAGACTCTCAATGAAGTTCGTCGTCCCGGGCTGCAAAACGCCAACGTTAAGCTCGTTGTTCAGTAAACATAGAGCGCGTTCCCTTGAAATACGGGTTAACCTACCATAATAGGTTAGCCCGTTTTTTCTGTTTAGGGAAAGATAGAATTGCGCGTCGTAATACAGTAGGGTCTCAATGAAAGTTATACAACGGACATCAACTCAGTTAAAGCTACAGCTCGTCCCCTGGGGCATTTGGATGTTTGGGGGGATATTCGCGATCGCCGGTCTACTCCCCAGTCTGTTCACGGGGAAAACCAGTTTGACTTGCGATCGCCTGCCGGATAGTTCCGGGACTTGTGAAATACTCCAGTCTACCCTGTGGCAAACTCGCCGCCAAACCTTTCCCCTAGAAGACTTACAGGGGACCGAGGTCGTCTCTAATCCCAGCAG
>CAYUEH010000140.1:0-10361 GCA_964442465.1 uncultured Laspinema sp.
GAGGACCCCACCCTAACCCTCCCCTTGCTAAGGGGAGGGGACCGGAGGTGTAGTTTATTTTTTATTGGAAAAACTGGGTAATTCTACCGCTGAGAAGGAGTGAGGACCCCACCCTAACCCTCCCCTTGCTAAGGGGAGGGGACCGGAGGTGTAGTTTATTTTTTATTGGAGAAACTGGGTAATTCTACCGCTGAGAAGGAGTTGCGTTTTTTCTGGGCCGATCGCACGGGATAGACGACGGGGGCGGGCCAACTGGATTGGCCGGATCCGCCACGGGTGTGGGCGGGGGTATTTGACCCTAAATTGGCCTGTTCCTGCCCCGTTTGAGGGGATTCCCCGGGCAATTGGACTGGCGTTGGAGTCTGGCTTTGGGATTGTTCCGAGAAGGCTTTGGCTTGTAACAACAGTTGCATCTCGCTGTTGCCGGTGAGTAGGGGTTCGGGTTGGACCGGGGCCGGGGGTTGAGAACCCTTGCTGCTAGGGTCTGGGGTGCGATCGCCTATTCTGTCGGTTAAGGGAGACACCACGGGGACTGAGGGGAAATGCAGGGATAAGGCAGAAGTCGCCGGGGCCAAAATCACCGGGCGATCGCGTTTGGGTTGTAAATGGGGCTTCTCAATTAACGAGTCTAAGTCTTCCCAGACGGGTTGCTCATTTTCTGAGTCTTTGGATGAGGTTTCGTTTCGAGTAGCAGGTTGATCTGAAATAGGTTCCTGGGTGGGAATGTGGGAGTCCAAGGGTTGCAAATGCTCGGCCTTGGCGGACAAAGGCAGGCGAATTTTGGATAAGTCTGGGGTGGATTTGACGTTGGGGACGGGTTGCTGCCTGGGTTCTACTTCATCGGAATCCGCAATGGACCAAGGTTTGATGGGGTCCGCTTTTGGGAATCGGGTGGTGTTGGGGGGATTCAGGTTGGCGAGGTCTTCTTTTGCGCCAGTTTCGACAACATCCTGGGGTTCTTCTAGGGTAGACTGCCGCAGGGAGGCGATCGCACTGGCTTTTTCTAGCGGGGTCTCAATACATTTTTCCAGGGCCGCTTTAAATTGCAAGGTGTGGCGTTGCTGGCGATGCAGGCGAGCTCGCAGGTCCTGACAGGTGGTTTGGGTTTGAACTAAAATCTGGGACTGTTCGTGATACCGTTGCTGGGTCAGGGCGCATTCCCGTTCCAGTTTCGCTCTAATTTCTTCGCTGGTTTGCAGTTGGGTTCCTAGGGCGGCGATTTGTTGTTGCTGTTGTTGGATCTGTTTGGTTGTCGATTGGATATGTGCCGACAACTGCTCAATTTGTCCGGTGATAGTTTTGAGTTCTAGGGTCCGCCGGTCTAAGAGTTTTTGGCGATCTAAGGCTTGCGATCGCTGTTGTTGTAAGGATTGCCTACATTCATGCAGCAGGGTTTCGAGTTGTTCAACTCTGCCATCGAGTTCCAAGTTTTCCTGTTGCAGTTGTTCTACAAGGACCGCTTCCGGTGACGCTGCACAGGAGAGGGCGGGGGCATCGATGCGGGCGATCGCCTCCCCGATGGATTCTGTATTTCTCAGGACCTCGGCCCTGGGTTCTTCCTCACTGTTTACCAATAAGGCATCAATACTGATGGCATTGGGAAATTCTACGGTTTCCCAGTCTTCTTCTGGGCCTAAATCCGTGGGGGAGATCTCCGGGTTGACGATGGGACTGCCCGGTTGAGACGCCGGTTCTATCTGGTTCAATTCCTGGGGTGCGATCGGTTCTGGGTTATTGTTGGTGGGATTTTCAGCGTCACTCATTGCTTTCCTTGGTAAACTAAATACAGTTTAAACTCCAGTTGAGTTCCTCTTGGAGGCTATCAAACCCAGGGGAAAACAACAAAATTGGGCCTGGGAATCCGAATTTTAATGGTCCTGAAAACCTCAAGTAGAGGTCAATCCCTTGGGAAATTGATAGCCATTTTTTGATTCCCTCTCTTTCTTTTTCAACTCTGCGTTTTTTATTTTATAACTTATGACTGGGAAAATTTTGGCAAAGAAAACAGTCCGAGATTTTAAATTTGCCGTGATCAGCGATCCGCACGTTGCTGTTCCGGAAACGATTTTAGATCACCCCAGCCGGTTTCATTTGGTTGAAGTGAGTATCCCGGCTTTAGAAGCGGCCCTGGACCATTTAGCTCAACTGGATCTTGATTTTTTACTCCTCCCTGGGGATTTAACTCAGCATGGAGAACCGGCCAATCATGAATGGTTAGCAGACCGCTTGACAAAATTGCCATTTCCTGCTTATGTGATTCCCGGAAATCATGATGTGCCGGTGGCGATCGCGGATAAAAAGTCGATTGGGTTGGCTGATTTTCCCTATTATTATCGTCAATTTGGTTATCAGAATCCCGAGCAACTTTACTACAGCCATGAGGTCTTACCTGGAGTCCGCTTAATTGGTCTTAATTCTAACGAATTTGACGAAAATGGCAAGCAACTCGGGCGGCTGGATTTACAGCAATTGGAATGGTTGCAAGGGGTATTGGAGCAGGTCACTCCAGAGGAACAGGTGATGGTGATGATTCACCATAATGTTTTAGAACATTTACCGGGACAATCCCAACACGCGATGGGGCAGCGGTATATGTTAGACAATGCACCAACTCTGGTGGAAATGCTGCAAGAGGCAGGGGTACAGCTTGTGTTAACGGGACATTTGCACGTCCAGGATGTCGCCTCGGATCATGGCATCTATGATATCACGACGGGTTCTTTAGTCAGTCATCCTCATCCCTATCGGGTGTTTCACTATCGCACGGATCGGGAAGGTCGGCATTGTTTAGATATTTGCACCCATCGGATTGAGTCGGTCCCGGGATGGCCGCAATTGCTGGAACTGTCGCGAGAGTGGATGGGCGATCGCTCTCATCCGTTTATGATGCAGTTACTCATGGCCTCCCCGCTCAATTTACCCCAGTCTCAAGCGTCCATTCTTGCCCCAACTTTACGTTATTTTTGGGCGGATATTGCTTGTGGAGATGGCAGTTTTGATTTTCCCGAGTTTCCCCCCCAGGTCCGCCGCTATTTTCAGACGTTTAGTGCCGGGGGAAATTGGCGAAATGGCGAGCGGGCGGATTCACAACAACCTGTAGCAATGGACAACCACGGGACCTTGGTTTTGTCGAAATCAGCATGATCCCAAATTCGGTTGTTCAAGGTCTATAAAAACTTACGCATGATTTCAGTTAAGACGCTGAATGTAGGGTTGATTCGCGAATCAACCCTACATTCAGTTTAGTATGCGTAAGTCGTAGTCTATAAAAACTGTGTAGAGAGGGGAAATTTCCTCTCTCTACACAAAATCCGCCGATGAACCCACTTTTTAGGGAAAAGCAGTTCATCGGCGGATTAGTTAACCCTAGAATCCTGGTGTTTCTGGTAGAGAAACCCGGGTTCTGGTTCTAGCGAGCGATCGCCATGGAATCTCGCATCTGAGACAGCATGGGGGTGACCGCTTCGAGTAAGCTGGTCATGCCTTCGACTTCGTTGATCATCTTGGCGATCGCCATTGCCTCGGATTCAGACGCATTATCCGAGAGATTAGCCAACTGTTCCAGCAACAGGGGTAAGGACTGACGCAGACTGTCCACGGAAGTCATGGATGGATTTAATCCTGGAGCATTGAGTCCGCCACCGACAGGTAATAGGGTTTGGAAGGTGGAGGATAATTGGTTCAAATCGCTTTCAACCGCTGCGACACTGCTTAAGAACTGCTGACGTTTGTTGGAATCGTCAATTCCTTGAGCAATGCGATCGGCGTTTTCGCGCAAGACTTCTGATGTAGAAGCCGGGACAATTTCCATCTGTCCACCATCGCTGAGGATATTAAAGGTGAAGGGTTCCGGTCCCACGGGATTTTCCTCATAGAACGCCACCGCTTCGGGATTGAGAATCGCACCCATTGTAAAATCAGCGGTTTCGGTATCAAACCCAACTTTCAAGGGGAAGGCGATCGGGTTTTCAGGATCGACTAACGGCGTTAGACCCGTGATGGTAAACTCTTTGACGCCACCGCCAGGAAACTGGGTAAAATCTACCGAGTCGCCAGGGCCAAATTCACCCAGTTCTTGACCATTAACGGAGACGGTAAACGGATTGGGGAAGCCGGTGGGGAAGTCTTGAATCTCGGTAAACAGAGAATCCGAGTTCATGGTGTAGTGGAATCCTTCGGCAACCGGAGGGTCAACCCAAGCCCCAGTGACGACGCCCACAAAGCTAAAGGCTCCATTGGCCATCCCACCGGGTAACACGGGGTTATTTTCCGAGGAACCGGGAGAAATTCCAGCGAGGCTAATAAACACGCGCTGATTGCCAATTCGGACGAGCATTCCGCCCCAGCTACCCCAGGACCAACTGGCTAAAAGGCGCATGGGAGCCAGTTCGCCTAAGTTGGCTAATGCCACTAGAGTCCCGAAACCATTGCCGCGTCCATTGTTACCGGGAGGCACCAGCATGACAAACCGTTGAGGTCCTATGGGTAGTTCCACAACTTGAATCGCGGGGGATGGGGGTTCCACTGATACGGGAACCGGGTTTTCTGTGGGAGTATTTCCGGTCGAATCGGATTGATTCGTGGAAACGGGAACCGATTGTTGGGGTTCGGGCTGTTGGGCGGTTGGCAGAGGGGGTTCTGGGGTGGGTTCTGGAACAGCCGATTCCAGAACGGGTGCAGGTTCCGGGGTTGAAACCTGTTCGATGGTAGGAGGTGGAGTGGGGGTGGGGGTTGGTGTTGCGGTTGTGGTTGTGGTGCTTTCCCCGGCTGGGGTTGGGGTGGGAAATGGAGAAAGGCTGCTCAAACTGCCATCGATTAAAATCCGGGTAATCGAGATGGTAATTTCTCGAACAGTCGTTGTCCCGGTTGAGATGGTATTGCTCCCGGTGATATCGGATTGGTTGGTAACAACGGTTGAACCACCCCCGGAAGACCCGCCTACCGTGATAATGGTGGTGGTGACGGTGGTATTATTTGTGGTCGTAGTGGTGGTGGTATTCGTCGGGCCGGTAATATCCGATTGATTGGTTTGGGCTTGGACTGAACTCGGGGCAATCAGAGTGGCTGCTAGGGAGAACCCTAGAGACAGACTCACAGACAGACCAGTTTTGAGTAAGAAATAGAGAACTTTCACGTTCACCCTCCTGAAATTGGGTTAAAAAAAGGACATTCCGTAGCCAACCCCGACGGTAAAGCGAGTGCCATCCCCGGCGGTTCCGGTGATGTCGCTGAGGGTTGGGGTAATGACTATGGGTAAGTTGCGAAAGGGCAAGACTGATGCGCCAATGTTTAAGTCTTGGCCGGTCCATTCGGTGAAAACGCTGACCGGGGGGATGACTTGCACGGCAACGCTACCGAATACGCCGATGCTCCCTTCGTCTTTTTGCACTTGGTCTTCGGTGCGAAATCGTCCGTTTCCGACTCCGGCAGAGACGGAGAGTCGGCTAAAGGGGTCTTGGCTATTTTCGCTGAGGCGAAATCGCTTGCTGACGACGCCGTAAAGGCTGGTATCGGCATCGGAAAAGCCCCAGATTAAGGCGTTTTCGAGTCCGACGGCTACGGCGAGGTCACCGGGAAGGGCGCGGTGTACTTTGAAGTTAAAGGAACCGCGATCGCCATAGTCTGATAGGTCTAAGGCGCTGACCCCCACATCCAAACCGACGACGGTTTGGGGGTCTCCAAAACTGACAACCAGACCTGCGGTGCCATCGGCTTTGTCGGTGTACCGGGTTCGTTCTTGATAGCTTAGGCCAACTCCCACACTGCCAAAGCGTCCCCCATAAGCGGTGGGGGTATTGGAACTGGTTCCCGGTGCTCCGAGATAGATTTGTTGCAGTGGCACTTCTTGCAAGGTTTGTAAGCGCTGCTGAAGTTGCTGAGTTTGTGCTCTGACGTTCTGCCCGGTGGGAGGATCAGAGGTTTGAGACCTCATTTCCGGACTGGTCCGGGAGAGGTTTGTATGATTGGGAGCAAGGGGGAAACCCAGGGTGGGAGTGGTCAGGCGATCGAGTAAGCAGGCTTGACAGTCCTGGGTGGGAGCGTCAAGGTCTAAGGGGCTTAGGGTTTGGGCGATCGCGCTGGGGGTCCACCCTATAGGTCCTAATAATGCGATCGCGAGGATCGCAGGTTGGACAGGGCAAATCTTCATAAAATTTTCGATGAGGAAACTTGCTCATTTGTTTCCCATTGGTTTGTCTTGAAAATGGTTTCACCCGTCCTTATTTTAATTAAAAAGGGAGGGGTGCCAGACAAATCCACAGCATGGGATGGATGGGAAAGAAAAGCCAGACATCCAATAAATGGATGCAAATCCTAGAGTTTTTTTATTTTTTAAACTTAAACTCCCGGATCAATGCGGGTTGCCTAGACGAAGGTAAAATTAGCAGAAATTTGATCTGCTAATCGCTAACATAGCACAAAACAAATCAACTAACTGTTCGGTTTGAACATGAAAATTTTTGTTAATTTTTGTCTCCTCAAATCTCCGTAAATTTAGGGAATTTCACTGTTTTTATCCCGGTGATAGGGGATTAAAAAAGTAAAAACTCCCCCAAAAATCGCGGCTAAACCGTTTCCGGCTCTGAATTTCCTAAATTGACTTTAGAAAAGAGGTGAAAGAATTGCTCCAATGGCGAGCCGTTGCATCCGGTGAAGGAAGGCAATTCCGGTCAGCCCAAGTCAGCATTCAAGAAATCGATAACTGCAATGGCGTTTCCCCTAACGGGTGAGCGAACACTCCGCTGATCGACGAATCGATAGCTTTTAGAGAGGGTGACATATTGCAAATACGGACGTATATCCATGAAGGAAGGTTCCACCCCCGACTGGGCCAATTTCACCGTTGCAAAAAAAGCCACTCACGGGGATGTTCCCGACATATTGTCTAAACAGACGAGAGTCAAAATCAGGCTGACCATAGAGTTGTTCACCGCGCCCGAGACAGGCAAACATTAAGGCTCCCACGGAAGAACTGGAACCGGAAAAACTGCTCTGATACCGTTGGAGAAGCATTTCCAGGTCTTCGGCAGAGGTTTGGGCATCCCGGAGGTGGAACTGGATGCGTTGGCCGGGACGGAGGCGATCGCCCACGGCAATGGCTCCCTCTCTCGGGTCCACTCCCAAGACATTGCGGATTAAAAAGTCCCCCTGTTCCAATTCATCTTTAAATTCATTCCGAGCAATGCCAATAAACAAGGAATGCTGCGCCAACTGCCGGTCTGATTCGTTGAGGCTTTCAATCACGGTTTTGAGGGCTTCTAGGGGTCTTTGAGAGACCCCTGAACCACAAGGACCGTCATCCAGGGCCAGGAGAATATTGCGATCGCACTCTTTGACGGTAAAGGGATGGCCAATCGGTTTACAACCCTGCGCCACAATGGTTTCCAAGACAATATTGCCACTCAAGGCCACCCCCACGGCCCCTTCTCGATAGAGGCGATCGCCCCTAAATAATCCAATGGTGTTCCCCATCGCTCCCCCACTGGCTAACCCCCCAACTTTAGCCGACCCAGGATAAGCAAAATCTAACCCCTGCAATAAGTCATTAATTTTTGACGTAAACGGATCAGCCAGAATGACAAAATGGGGGTGACGGGTTGCGGGGACCCCCAATAACTCCACCCAGGCATCGGGAGGACTATCCAAGTCCGGCAATTCTTCCCCATCCAGATGAAAGGCTTCGACTTTGACTCCAGGCAAACTGGCTAAGGTTAGACTCAAGGCGGGCTGTTCTTCCAGTTCTCGGGCGGCCTGTTGTCCATCCATGCCAATAATGCCGCTACCGGAACAGCCCATCAGAACGGTCCCCCCTAACTGCTCTTGCAGTAAGGGCATCAGCCGCGAATATTCGCTGGCAAAAGCTGAGGAAATAAAGACCAAGCCGAGATCGGCTGGGGCTGATAATAGCTGCTGCGATCGCTCGACGACCTCGAATACCGCCCCTTCCAATGAAGGACGGGTTGACAATGCATTGGCCCACTTCATCTCGTCTGCCACGGGTTCCACCTTTTTGAGAGACTGCTCAAACTTTGAGTGTTAAAGATATTTATTTTTTAGCGGATTTTGGGGGGCCAATTGCCCTAAGGCGGCTACATGAACCCACTGACCTGTGGCGATCGCCCCCTCTAAGCCCAGATCGGCAAGGCTATCGAGGCTTGTGTTAAAATAATTTAACATTTCTAGGGAATAAGACAGTAGAGTATCTACTGGGGGGGAAATGGGTCAAACCGCAGAATCTTAAAAAATAACAACGGATACAATGCCACAGCCCTGGTTTCCTGTATCTCTGGTAAAAGAAATTAGCGTTCTGTCCAAACCAGGCCCCTTCTGCGGTCCCCGGTTGGTCCCCGGCCCTCTATCAGACCCACCCGAAGAAGTTAGCGCTAAGATTGAGCGGAAACCTTTTCCATAGTTTCCATAGTGCCAAAGTTGTTGAGAAAACAAAAAGCTATGAACAATATCCAAGAACAAATCGAACAAGAGCTTGCAAATGCCCGCGCTGTCTGCGATACCAGCGGAGCCAACTCCCAAGAATGTGCAGCAGCCTGGGATGCGGCGGAAGAAGTGCAAGCCGAAGCGGCCCACAAGCGGCAGCAAAAGCCCAAAAGCTCTTTAGAAAAATATTGTGATGACAACCCGGATGCTGCTGAATGCCGGATCTATGACGAATAAATTAGAGTTTGCAAGGGAATAACTCTGGATAAAGGGCTTTAACCTCAATTGCAATTTCTGTTTTTGGCAACTGGAACTCTCTGATTAGAGGGTCCAGTTGCTTGTGCTGGTTGGTTGTCAAAATGGGCGATCGCCCGGGGTCGTCTATTGACCAACGGTACAATGCTAACGTTCGCTGGTCATCAAATCCACAATGGAGCAACCTTGGTTTCAACCGCTAGTCTGGATGGATTACCGACTAGCTGTCTTATTTACCGTAATCCTCCCCCTGATTCTGCTGATCTGGTCTTTGACTCAGAATGCAGATTCCATTCAGCGGTTAATGATAATTTATTGGCGGGTTTCGAGCTTACTTGCCATTACGGTCTATCTGATGATTGGGGCGGTGCCTCTGAGCTTTATTTCGGCGTTTGTGGCTCGCTTTTTGATTCCGCTTTCTCTGTGGTTTTGGGTGGATCTCAATGAAGATTTGGACGATCGCCCTCAGTCTCCGTTAAAGCTGGTCTTTACCTCCTGGCGTTGGGCGATTTCCATTTATATGGCAGTGGGAACTTTAATTCAAATCCCCTTTTTAGGTTGTGCGTTCTCTAATCAATCGGCACTCCTAAATAATGCTTCCTGCCGAGTTTGGCTAGATCCCCCCTGGGGTTTTAAAGAAATTTTACATCCCAATGGCGACCCCGGTTTATTAGGATTTTGGGGACTGGTGGGTTTAGTCCTTTATGTGGTTTGTTTTGCTTACTTTGTCCTGATTCGTCTGGGTAAGCAAGGGCGATCGGCAACGGGTCAATAATCCGGTTTGGGCTGGTTTGGTCCGGGTTGTAGCGCAAGGGGCGATTTCCCCCCTTGCGATCGCCTCAAGATGATTCTGAAAACCCCGTTTAATTTTAAACTTCAGTGAAACTTGAACGATGGCAATCACTCCCTCTGCGGGTCAACGTCTCGAAAAATATACTCAAAAACGTCCCCAGGAAGTCTTGCTGGTGACGGCAGAAATTGATCGAGAACTGGATGAAATTACAATTTTCAAGGGATTTTCCAGTTCTTTAACCCGTCCCACGGCTTTCGATCCCGATGTGCCAATCTTACCGGAGTCCGGTAAAATTATTAAAATCGATCGCATTAAAAGTCCCTTAAATCCAGAAAATCCCGACTATATTGAACAAGGACTGACTTGGGAGACCATTCAGCCTTTACTCGACAGTGTTGGAGTCTAATTTAGGGGATAAAATTTAGGGGATAAAATAAAAAAGGTGAAGGGTGAAGCAGCCAGTCATCACTGTTGCTGCCTTCACCCCAATCGATTTTGATTGAATCAGTTCAACCGTTAACCTGTTAAACCATACCGCCTGCGGCTTGGACCCGAGCTCTAGCTCGTTTGAGGGCTTGTTTGGCCTGAATTTGCTCTTGACGGCTACCCGTGGTCGAGGTATTCAGACGGGTTTCTGCTTCTGAATAGGCTTTTTTAGCTTCTTCTAAGTTAATTTTGTCCCCCTGTTCAGCACCGTTAACGAGGATGGTGACTTCGTTTTGCTCCACTTCAGCAAAACCACCCATCAGGGCGATCGCCACCCAATCTTTATCGGCACGAACCCGCATTACACCCACATCGAGGGCAGTTAGCAAAGGAGCGTGTTCGCTGAGAATACCCAGTTGCCCTGTGGTACTTGGCAGAATCACTTCCTCAGCCT
>CAYUEH010000141.1:0-10359 GCA_964442465.1 uncultured Laspinema sp.
TTCTGATTTTTGCAAGATCTTCATCCCCAGTTCCCTATGTTAAAGACCCCCCTACTCTTAGAAGAATTTACACTCCCTACCCCTGTATGCCCGCAGACGGTAAGTATAGCAGAGTTGTGGCATCGTTTGAGCATCAGCGCGGGGCAGATGTCAGCGTTTGAGCGCCTCATCTTCGTCAATGAAGTGGAAGCGCCGGTGGGGGTCCTCGATGTGGGCTGTTTGCTCCTGAATTTATTACAAGGGGAAACCACGAATCCAGAGTGGGGATTAACCGATCGCAGAAATGGCTTGCCTCACACGGATTTACCCACCTTGATGGCCCACTTCTGTGCGGTGGTGGGGAATTGCAGCCCGAATCGGGAAGGACCCGATGCACCAACGGCCCATGATTTAGACATCTGGCAGCAACCTGTGGCGGGATTAAGTCCAGGCGCAGTCGCCTCGGTGGAGAGGGTTCCGGCGAAAATGAGCTTAACTCAGTTCTGGGAGAGACTCCAAACCCAACAAGTGGACAACCCTCGGCAACCGCAGTGGGTAGTGATGGATGCGGAAGACAAATGCTTAGGGTTGTTGGATTTTCCCCGGGCGATCGCCGCTTTGGCCCAAAATACTACTCTCGTTCCCCGAACCCCTGCAATCCTCGAACCCCAGTCCGGGGGTCCCGAGTCCCTCAGTGGGGTCAAAGCTTGGCCCTTTGGGGCGGTTCGTCCCCTGGGGGAACTCCTCGAAGAAATCCCCTTACCCATGAAATTGCAAACTTCAGCCGGGAAAGTCGCCATTTACAACCAAGCATGGCGGACCTACTTTGATGGCTTTTCGGAACCGGAGACTGACCCCTCCGGGGAAGTCCGCACCCCATCACAACCCACCTCGAATCGGGAACCGGACCACTTAGAACACCCCGACTCAGATTCTCTCAGCTTGGGTTTATGTCCCATGCCGAAAGGGTCGGACCGGGTGTGGCAGTTTGTGAAAATCCCGATCGGTCTGGCGTTGTCCGAGCGATCGCCCCATCTCTCCTGGCAAAATTCCCCCTTTGACCCTTCACAAAAGCCAGAATTGGCGGACCCCGACTCCCCCGGCGAACACCCCCCAGTTTCGGCCTCCATCCAATCCGATGGGTCCCAGACCGAATCCCTGTGGTTGGTGCTCGCTCAAGATGTCACGGTTCAACAGCAAGTCGCCAAAGAACTCGCGGCCAAAAATGCCGATTTAATGCAAATGAACCGGCTCAAAGATGAATTTCTGGCCTGTATTAGTCACGAACTCAAAACCCCCCTCACCGCCGTTTTGGGATTATCCAGTCTGCTCAAAGAACGGACCCTTGGCCCCCTGACCGATCGCCAAGCTCGCTATGCTCAAATGATCTACACCAGTGGGCGACATTTGATGAATGTGGTTAACGATATCCTGGACCTCACCCGGATCGAAAGTGGCCAAATGGAACTGATTCTCGAACCTGTGAGCATCCCGGATGTCTGCGATCGCGCCTTTGACCAAGCCAAACAGTCCCATCATCCCTCAGATTCCCCAGTGCATGGCAGTAGCAGCAATGCCGCCATTACCGAACTGGAAATCCCCTTTACCCTGGAACTCGAACCCGGTTTACCGAGCCCGGTGGCAGATGAATTGCGCCTGCGACAAATGCTGTACAATCTCATCTCTAACGCGATTAAATTTACCGCCAATGGTGGAGAAATTGGCCTGCGAGTGAATCGCTGGGAAGGCTGGCTGGCCTTCACCGTCTGGGATACAGGGATTGGCATTCCGGCTCAAAAACAGCACTTGATTTTTCAAAAATTCCAACAGTTGGAAAACCCAATGACGCGCCAATTTGAGGGAACGGGTTTGGGATTAGCGTTAACCCAGCGCCTTGCGCGGGCTCATGGGGGGGAGGTGACGTTTATTTCCAAAGAAGGGGTGGGGAGTGAGTTTACCCTGCTGTTACCCCCTTGTCCCCCGCAACAGACGACGACCCTGACGGAACGAGTAGACCCCACCAAGAACCGCTTAATTTTAATTGTGGAAGCGGTCCCTCGGTATATTGATGATTTGACGGAACGATTTAATGAGTTGGGTTATCGGGTGGCGATCGCCCGTGCAGGGACTGAGGCAGTGGAAAAGGCTCGACGCTTACAACCTCGGGCTATTTTTTTGAATTTATTCCTGCCGATGCTTTCGGGTTGGGACGTGCTGACTCTGCTCAAATCGGACCCACAAACCCGACATATCCCGGCGATCGTCATGGCAACGGAGGTGGACAAGGAACGGGCGATTCGGGCGCAGTGTAATGGGTTTTTAACCCTGCCGGTGAAGGGAAATTCCCTGGAAAAAACCTTAGAGGGGTTAATGCAGGACCCAGAAGAGGAGAGTTTGGCAACGCCGCAAACCACCCTGACGGTGTTGCGCTTGAGTCCCTTTGACCCAGAATATCGGGACTTTGACGAGCGATCGCCCGAGGATAACAGCAACGGATTAACCGATCAACTCAACGGACTGCTCACCTCGGGGTTAAATCCCTCTGCCTCCTATCATTATCGGGTGTTAGAAGCCGATGATCTCGAACAAGCTGAATTATTGGCCCGAGTCTGGCATCTGGACGCCATCTTGCTGGATCCGGCCCCTCACCTCCAGAACCCCAGTCTGTTTATCCAACAATTCAGCCAATATCCCGCCCTCGCTGCGGTCCCCCTGGTGACCCTCGATCGCCAAATTGCCCTATCCGCCTCCCAAGTCCCCGGGTTGACCGTGTTTCCCTATCTCCAACCCGTTCAGGGCGCTGATCCGGTGGAGGAGGCAATTTGGCCCAATGTCACCGAGTTATTACAAGCAGTGGAAGTCGCCGTGGGAATGAGTTCTAAACCGGCAATTTTAGCCATTGATATCTCGATTTTATGCCAGTTTACGGACCGATGCTCGGCTGTCGCCCCAGGGGTATCCAAACGGTCCTGGAGTGGCGAAGCTGCCCGGTTCCCTGTCGATTCCACCGCCATCAAACATGAGTGGTTACAAGCCTCGATTCAATATATCCAAACTGCTGGATTTAGATGTTGGATGGGTCGTTCTTGGTCAGAAGTTTGGCAGCAATTGCAACATCAGAGTGTGGATTTGCTGTTAATTTATGTTCCCGATTCTGTCCCCCCTCAGTTCCCGATTGAGGCGCTGAAAGTGTTGGAACAACTTCCCGATCGCCCCGCCATTTTAATTGTGGATCGCTCCTTGGAAACCCCGGAAGCAGCCACCAACGGAGAATTCCGGTCCAGTTTAAAGGCGATCGCCACCCAACTCTTACCCCCCTCCCTATCAATGGAGGAGTTACTAGATTCCATTAACCAAGCCTTGAAAATTTGAATCTAAGATGGGGAAGATGGGCAAGTTCGTAGTAACGACTTCAGTCGTACTCTTCCCCCGTTCGTAGTAACGACTTCAGTCGTACTCTTCCCCCGTTCGTAGTAACAACTTCAGTCGTTATAGCGTTTCCTACAGTTATGGGGTACATCTTGGGAGTGCGAGCATCTTGCTCTCTTTAGAGGATAGCGAGCAAGATGCTCGCACTCCTCTAAATATCTGTACCTCATGAGTCCAGTAACCGCTATATCTTTATCCCCGGTTCGTAGTAACGACTTCAGTCGTTACCTTCCCTCATCATTCATCCCTATTCCCTCGGGCAAAAACAACTGTTTTGGCATTTCCACCAGCCAATAATTCCCCCGTTCAGCAATCACCTGATAATCTTCAGAATTAGCAACTTCCAACCCCTTAATTTTGTCCGGATATCCCAACACTAAAAACGGCAGTAAATTCGGACTTTCTACCGCTAATTCTTGCAAATATTCTCGGGCATGATTGGACCGCCTAAAAAATTGAATCGGTTGATGACTGTAAAACACTAAACTCGGTTTTTCAAACGCAACCATCACCACCTGTTGTTCCGGTTGTTTCACCTGTTCAATAATTTCAGCCAGTTGGCGGACCGGCAATTGCCGTTCACTATCAAAGATAAAATAAACCGGCATAACTGCCAACATGAAAAACGCCACAAATCCAGCCATATTGACAGCCATCATCCATCGCCACTGGCGGATCAAGACTAAAATTCCCCCCATTAAGGCACTGGCAATTAAAATTAAAGCCCCGCGTTCAATTAAACCAGAATTTGTCAAAACCCTGGGGAATTCCGGCATAGCTGGGTCTGGGGTTAAGAGTCGAGGAAGATAGAGAATCGCCGCCGCCATCAGCAAGAATAAGACCAAGTTACCCATGATGGAAATTCCCATAAACCAACTCAAGGGATTGGGTTTACCATCGCGGTTATTTTTAAAGATTTCTTCACTCCAAAACAAGGCAACTAATATAGCAGCAGCCGGGAGGGCGGGAAGAATATAACTGGGAAGTTTGGTGACAGCAACAGTAAAGAAAATAAAGATACTGCTTAACCAAAATAAAGCAAACAAACCCAGATGATTAGCCCGGGGTTGAGTCTGCAACCGACTGCGTTTCCAAAAGCGTAACCGGGCGATGGCGATAGGTAAATAAATCGACCAAGGGGCAAATCCGGCTAACAGGACTAAGAAGTAAAAATACCAGGCTGCACTGTGATTGTTGACGACATTTGTAAAGCGTTCAAAGTTATGATACCCAAAAAATGTATCGATATAGGTTTGGCCATTGGCTAAAATGACTAAAATATACCAAGGCAGGGCAATCGTGGTGATAATTAAAATCCCGCGCAGGGGTTTAATTTCCCGCGACAATTCTTTCACTTTTCCCAGATAAATTGCAAAAGACCCTATAATTAATCCCGGTAACACAATCCCTACGGGTCCTTTCGCGAGAATGGCTAAGGCGATGAAAATGTAACAAATGATATACCAAATATCCGCAGTTAACCCTTTCGATGCCCGAGGAGTTATGAATTGATTTTCGCTGTTTTGTAAAAACTGGGAACTGGCATATCCCCAAAAAAAAGCCAGGAGGGCGATTCCCATGCAAGCACTCAATAACATATCAGAAACGCCGATTCTTCCCCAAGCAATGGTTTGGAAATTCAAGGCAGCGATCGCCCCCCCAAGTCCGGCACAAAACCAGGCTTTTCGCGGAATATTCCGGGTCGGTTCTGGAATTTCTGAGGAGTTGGCGGATTGGGGAACGGTAAAATAGAGCAGGGTAAAGAAGACAAACCCCATCAAAACAATGGCCGATAAAGCAGAAGGCAGACGCACCGCCCATTCATTGACGCCCAAAATTTGGTAGGCGATCGCCATCAACCAATAAATCAGTGGCGGTTTATCAAATCGCGTTTCTTGATTAAAATAGGGCGTAATCCAATCCCCGGTAACCACCATTTGTCGGGCCGCTTCTGCAAACAAGGGTTCGGTTTCATCCACTAACCCGACACTGCCTAATCTCCATATAAATGCAATCCATCCAATCCCCAATAGTCCCAAAATTGATAAGAGTAGAGCGAACTTAGTCGGTACGCTGATTTTACTTTGAGTATCCCAAAAGCGATTCATTTGAAGTTTCATCAGTTATTTGTTGATCTAGGGTCTGTTATGGTCATTGGTCATTTGTCCTTGGTCCTTGGTCATTTGTCCTTTGTCCTTTGTCCTTGGTTGATGGGGTTGATGGGGGAGATGAGGTTGATGGGGGAGATGGGGGATGGGGTTGGAATATGCTATTGTATCTAACAAACTGGCGGATGCGGCTTCCTGGATGGAAATGCGGGAGGGAGAGGACATCTTTAGGGTCGCCATCGGGCGGCGCGATCGCCCAGATCTGAATCGGGTCTTGGACTGAACGGGTCAGGGGTCGAGTTCAATGTTTGATTGAAAATGATATAAGCTATGCAGAATACCCGTCTGAACAGTCTGTTTGATGGTACCGTTTCTGAACTGAGGCAATCCCTACGGAATCCGTGGCGACGGATCTCCGTACTGGTGATTAGCTTTTTAATGGGTAATTTTCTGGGAACGGCAATTAGTACGATCGCCGGACAAAATGCCAACTTAGATGTGTTGGTAGCGGCTATTTTAATTGTATTAACCGAAGTCTATAGTTATGTTTTCTATCGGGTTCACGACCAAATGAAGCGATCGCTATTGGCCCAGGGAATCAATTCCTTTAAAATTGGCATGATTTACAATCTATTCGTCCTGGCCTTTACCCTGGGTTCTTAATGGATGTTTCACCGGATTGAAGGGAAATTAATTCATGAAGCAAGAGTGGGCGATCGCCTCAATTCTGGAAGAGTGGCAGGGGGGAGTTCCACCCACCGGATCCACTTGGGAAGCATTAATCCAACAAGAACTCGCTGACCCCCTTCGGGCCCAGGGGTATGGAATTTCCCCGGAAACGGTCGATTCCCAACTCACGGCGCGATCGCAAGCATTAGCGGTGATTCTACCCCACCTGGAGCAATTTCCCTTCCCCGGAAACAAAATACTCGAACCCTTATGGCAATTGTGGTTACCCTTGGCGATGAAACTAATCGCCTCTCACCAGGAAGTAGGACGACCCTGGATTCAAGGAATTTTAGGGGGACAGGGAACGGGGAAAACCACCCTAGGGAAAATTTTAACCTGGATTTTGACCCATCTGGGCTATTCGACCTTGGCCCTTTCGATCGATGACCTTTATAAAACCTATTTAGAACGGCAGCAGTTGCGGGAGGAGGACCCGCGTCTGATTTGGCGAGGACCTCCGGGGACTCACGATGTGGAATTAGGAATTAACCTCCTGGATCGCTTGCGGAATCGGGATGGACAAACTATTGCTGTTCCCCGATTTGATAAATCCTTGTGGGAGGGACAAGGCGATCGCATAGAACCCTTACTCGTTCAGACGGTCGATATCCTGTTACTGGAAGGATGGTTTGTGGGAGTGCGTCCCGTAGATCCGGCAGTGTTTGACCATCCCCCTTGGCCGATTATGACGCAAGCAGACCGCAGTTTTGCCCGAGATATGAATCAGCGATTGCGGGATTATTTGCCATTGTGGGACCGATTAGATGGATTGATGGTGTTGTATCCCCAGGATTATCGCCTCAGTTTGCAGTGGCGGAAATTGGCAGAAAAGGAAATGAAGGCCCTGGGTAAGGGGGGAATGAGTGATGGGGAAATCGAGGAATTTGTGGAATATTTTTGGAAGGCCCTGCATCCGGAGTTGTTTGTTAGGCCCCTGTTGCATCCGGGCTCGGAGGTGGACTTGGCGATCGAGATGGGAGGCGATCGCCGTATAATCACGGTTTACAGTCCCCGGCAGATTGGGGGAAACTAAGGCATCCCTTGATGGGGGGGTTTCAGGGGGTTGAGGAAGATTTTCTACGCTTCGGTTCAAAGGTCACCGGATGAGTCGCCAGAGGATTCCCGAGTTGGGAATTGCCAATTGCCAAGATTAGATTGAATCAAGTGCGTCAAGGACCGGCAAAACTTGATAGAGTCAATTGCAGGAGTCTCCCCGAGAGTTGATGTTGTATTCTATGTTTTATTCTGGATTGCGTACTGGTAGCATCCCTGTCAAGACATCTCTAAATTTAGCCGTTGACTTATGTCGAGTGATGGCGAAACGACTGGTGGTGGCGATCGCGATGGTGAGTTGTCTGTGGTTGATGCTCACCCCAGGGGCGATCGCCGGTCTCAACGATGATAACTTTGATGGCAACATTTACGCCCTCTATGGCGGCAATGGTTCCCTAGTTCCGCCGAGAGTCTCTTTAGAGCAGTCCCTCTCCCGGGACGATCGCGCTACAGTGTTAGTGTTTTTCCTCGATGACAGCAGCGATTGTAAGCAATACACCGCCGTTGTCTCGCAGATTCAGGCATTCTACGGAAGGGCCGCCGATATTTTACCCCTGAATGTGGATGCGATTCCCGTCAAGGATGAATATGCACCCACAGAACCGGGGTATTATTATTCTGGGGTGGTTCCTCAAACCGTTGTCCTGGATTTAGAGGGGAAAGTCGTTTATGACGGCAAGGGACAAGTTTCTTATGAGTCCATTGATGATGTGTTGCGACAGGTTTATGACTTACTGCCGCGATCGGAATCGATTGAACTCAAACGCCGTGCTCCTAATGAGGTGAGTGTCGAACTCTCTCCCTAATCCCGCGATCGGGAAGTGTAGGGACCCGGGGAGTGACGACCCCATCCCCTGGTTTTGCTCCCCGTACCCTGGGGCCACCTAGGTTGGCTCCACCCCGGGTGAACCGGCGCAAAACCGCTGAGACAGAAATCAAGGGAACATTCACTCCGGCCATTTGAGGGTTGACAAAAGGAGCGAGTTATGATAATAATGCTCTGGGTTTACACCGGTTTTTAACATGGGCGACCTTGACTATCCATGCTTTTTATAAAGTGAGTCTAATTGCCCATGTTCGGGGTGAATCCGCTCTGAGATCATCAAATAAGCCAATATTCCACTGAACCCATCGGCAATCATCAGGTGCGATCGGCCTCAATCAGGGTTTAATAGTGAACCAGACCCCAATCAGGGGACAGGGTTCATCCGACTACAAGGGGAGTATCTAACCCCCGATCCCCACCGCCCAGGGTCAGTTCAACCGCTCGCTCAATGGCCAAGAGGGGTATCGTTCAAACTAGGAACAGAATAGCAAACTGAACTCTTTGGTCAATGTTAGTATGGACGACCCCCGAGATGATTATAATAGAATTCATGAATTCCCCGGAATATTTCTTCGGCTTTTGGTCATGTCGTTCAAAAATACAGGGTGTCAATTTATGTTAATTAAGCCAGGAATTAAGTCGGTGCATACCAGAGACTAACCGATCTATTTATTTGAGTCTTAGCGATGGCAAATTTGAAAATTGCTTCGTCGAGGGGAGCATCTACTCTGAAGAATATCGGGTCAAGAATAGACATCCTAAAACAAAGAGTATTAACCTCGGTTCGGTGCATCCGACAAGACAATGGATAAAAGAAAACTTGATATACGTGCTCCACTCATTGCCAAGCTCAGTCGCGGGACTGGCATTGGCTCACTCCGAGTTATCCTATTAATTGTCCTGGATAGTTTGATGTTGAGCTATGCGTGGCTACTCGCAGACAAATTAGGCACCCCAGTTGGAGCCTTTAGCTTGATAGACTCTCAGAATGAGAACCCAGGATTTTTAATTCCGATTCTGGTAATTACCTTGGGGATTGTCGCTTCAGCGGGACTCTATGGCACCGATGATCGGCGGCGAGATTTTTTTAATCTCATCAAATCTCTCAGCTTTGCTCATGTGGTTTTATTATTTATTGGCTATCTCTACGAACCCGACGCGGTCGTTTCTCGTTCGACGTTCTTGTTATCTTGGATATTTACCATAGCCTTTGTTCTGACTGAGCGGTTAATCCTGCATTTAACCATTGTTTATTTGCGGCAGAAAGGCGCAATCCGTCAGCGTATTGGCTTAGTTTGTAAACCCAAAGATATTGAAACCGCTAAACGATTTATTGTTAAAAGTAAACGATATAAGATTTGCGATTTAGAAGATCTCTCGACCCGAGAAAAAAGCCACGATTGGTCGGAGATGATTCAACGACTCCGGGAAAAAGCGGTTAGCGAAGTATTTGTCTGTTCTGAACTCTCAGTCCGAGACCAAATTTACCTCTATTGGGAGTTGAAACGCGCCGGAATTCACCTGAGAATTCTCCCTTTGGGACTGGAGTTGCCAATTCAGTGGTCTGAGATTAAGATGGTCAACGGCATCCCAAGTATGAGATTTAGATCCCCGCCGATTGTTGGGGGAGATTACTGGATCAAACGGGGATTTGATTTAGTTGCCGCTGGGATGATTATCTTGTTAATTAGTCCGGGGTTGCTGTTGTTAGCACTGCTGATTAAGGTGGATTCCCCCGGTCCGATTTTTTATAAACAAGTCCGAGTGGGATTAAAAGGCCGTCACTTTAAGGTTTGGAAGTTTCGGACAATGGTGACGAATGCCGAACAGTTACAAAAAGATTTGGAAGCGAAGAATGAAATGGCCGGGGGAATTATGTTCAAAATGAAGGATGACCCCCGGATCACGCGAGTTGGCAAGTTTATCCGGCGATACAGTTTGGACGAACTGCCTCAAATTATTAATGTTTTAAATGGGGAGATGAGTTTAGTCGGTCCGCGTCCGTTCCCCTTGCGAGATGTGGAACGCTTTTCTGAACATCACTTTATGCGCCATGAAGTCCTGCCGGGAATTACGGGATTATGGCAGGTTTCTGGGCGATCGGATATTGTCGATTTTGAGGAAGTCTTCCGCCTGGATATGACTTACATTCAAAATTGGTCGGTGTCTTTGGATTTCCAGATTTTATTCCAGACGGTGAAGGTGGTGTTTGCCAAAGAGGGGGCCTATTAGGAA
>CAYUEH010000142.1:0-10349 GCA_964442465.1 uncultured Laspinema sp.
GAATCAATCGATTCTGATGATTGACTGTCCCATCGGTTGTATTGTTGTCCCTGCTGTGCGCTTATCTTAACTTAGGACTTATGTCTCGACGCTAAAGTTGGGGGCTCTCCCCTGGGGAAAAGGCCCTACACCTTGATTAAATCTTGATTAAATATAGACCGGCTGGGTCAGTCCTCACTGTATTGAGGGTATCCTTCGGACAGGACTGATACATAAAAACCGGGTTTCGACTCGCTATAGCAGGACTTACGCATATTTGGAGACTCTCCCCTAAATGTAGAGGCCAGCAAGCGAATCGCCTCTACAGTTAGGGTTTAATGTTAAAAATTGCGTAAGTCTTGAGTAGGATGGAGGAGTGGGAGCATCTTGCTCCCTAATGTAGCAAGGGAGCAAGATGCTCCCACTCCTTAAAGAGATTCTCCCGCCTAAATTTCCCGTTGTAACTTGAGGGCGACTTGATTGAGTTGTTGAATGCTGATTTTGGTTTGGGCGATGCCGCTGGCGGTTTCTTGGGCGCTTTGAGTTAGACTATTCATGGCATCCAGGGTTTGTTGGATTGCCAAGGCTTGTTGTTTGGCACTCAAGGAAATTTGTTGGGCGTTGACGGCGATGTGATTGACGGCAGAAACCACGCTTTCTACGCTGCGAGTGCCGTCTTTGGTGATCATCACCGCTGAATTGGTCGCCCGTTCAATCTCGTTTACGAGGTCGCTAATTTTCTCGGCGGATTGTTTGCTGCGATCGGCTAGTTTCCGAATTTCTGAAGCGACGACGCCAAAGCCTTTGCCTTGCTCTCCGGCGCGGACTGCTTCGACGGCAGCATTAAGCGCTAACATATTGGTTTGATTGGCGATATCGCTGACTAATCCAGCAATTTTGTCGATCTGGTTAACTTGCTCACTCAGATGCAAAATTTGATTGGCAATTTGTTCGACTTGAGCGGTGGTGGCTTCGGCGCGTTCGGAGGACTCCTGAGAGGAGAGGCCCAGTTGTTCCATTGTGCTGCAAGTTTCATGAACTGCACTGGCTTGTTGGTTAGCAACACGCTCTTGTTGTTCGGTCATCGCGGCGATTTCTGTGGAGGAGGAGGCGATGGTGTTGGTGGTGTCGCTGAGGGTGTCGGTAATCCGGCTGGCGATCGCCCATCCTAACCCCCAAGCCACGATCGCAGTGATGCCGGTACTCAATAACACCAAAACACTCAATAAATCTAGAACATGATTGGTGCGATCGCTTTTGTCCTTCTGAAGCTCATCTTCTCGTTGGTTGAATTCCGCCAAAAGTCCTTCTAAGTCCCGATTCAATTGTTCTCGTTCCGGGGAGGCATAAACTTGGATTGCATCTGCATCTCGGTTTTGTTGGACTAGATTAATCAGATTTGTATTATAGTCAATTGTCTGTTGACTCAGGTCTAAAATCATCTCTAACCTGGCTTGTTGTTGGGGTTCTTGCACATGATCCTGTAAAAAAGTCACCGAGTTCTGTAGATTTTCTAGGTGAGTTTCAATGGCTAGGGGAATCGCTTCCTCCTGGTCAATCATGTAGCCTCTTGCCGACCTTTGGATCGACATTAACTGCAAAGCAAGACGGTCCGACTCTCGGACTATAGCTGCCCCTTCTTCTGATCTTTTGACTTCTTGCTGCACGTGCTGGCTACTTACGAAAACTAAGCCCGCCGAAATCAGGGAAAATATTAAAGGGATGGAATAACCTAATAAAATTCTGGCCTTTAACTTTAAATTAAATAACATGATGACTCCTCGCCTACTATTGCTAAAGAGGGGTGGATTTAAATTCAAAACTTAATCCGTTGTTTTATGGATCGGCAACCCTAGCAATTTTAATGTAAATGAGGTGCATCCATTCACTCATCAACCCTGACCTTTACCTCAAACAGGGGGATTTAAAAAGTTTTGTTGGTGACAACATTTGCCAGAAAGCTGCTATAAAATGCCTTTGCCTTAAATTTTTAGTAGAATTTTTCCCGGAATTTGAATGAAATGATTCCCCAGAGTAACAACTGGATTTATTGTCTTGACTTCACTTCACTTCTGATTTTATCACAGCTTGGGAAAATCCATCAGGGGAAGTTGCTGCCTTTGAACCCACGAGAAACAAGTGTGGGTTGAGATGATGGATGAAGACTTAGGAATAAACATGAGCCACGATTCCCAGAGGGCCAAGTCCTATATAGATCCCGGTTACAGGAAAGGGTAGATCCCCGGGTTTTTGCAACAGATCTGTTGGAAAACCAGCAGAGATTTTCTCCACCAACCCGGTTGCTTGTCCCGGGGAGTTCAAACGGTAGCACCGTCCGGGTAACAGCATTCCAGAGACAAAAAAACCGGCAAAAGGGCGAGGAAAAACTCGGACCTTTTGCCGCTTTGGAATTCACGGATTATTTAGAATTCCCATTACCATTAGCGGTGGCAGTAGCTAAGAGGCGATCGGTGAGTTTGTCTGGGACTTCCTGGAGGTGATCGTACTTCCAGCGGAAGAACCCGACTCCCATGGTCAGCGATCGCAACTCCACAATCAAATCCTGCATTTCCGCCTGGGGTAAATAGGCCAAGACCTTATCCCATGATTTCCAGTTTTCCAGGGGTTCATAGCCTAAAATTTGGCCCCGTCGTCCGCTGATCAGTTGCATCATGTTCGAGGTAAAGTCCGTCGGCGCACAGATCTCCACCGAGGCGATCGGTTCGAGCAAAGTCGGTTCACATTCGGCCAACCCCTCTTGCATTGCCAAACGTGCGGCCTGTTTAAAGGACTGTTCTGAACTATCCACGGAGTGATAGGACCCATCGGTGAGGGTGACCGCAATATCTACGACTGGGAATCCCAAAGGTCCCTGACTCAGGTACTCGCGCACCCCCATTTCTACCCCCGGAATATACTGTTTAGGGACAACGCCGCCCACGATTTTATCGTTGAAGTGATACCCTTCCCCCCGAGGCATGGGTTTGATTTCCAGGTAAACATCGCCAAATTGGCCGTGACCCCCACTTTGGTGCTTGTAGCGGCCATGAACCCGGGGCGCTGCTTTGCGAATGGTTTCCTTGTAGGGAACATGAGGGACTTGGGTAATCATCGGCAGGTTGTACTTGCGCCGCAGACGATCCAAGGTGACCTTGATGTGAATTTCCCCTTGACCCCAGAGGATAATTTCATGGGTATCGGGATTTTGTTCCCAGGCGAGGGCGGGGTCCTCTTCCAGGAGTTTGGTCAAGGCGACGCTGATTTTTACTTCGTCGCTGCGCCGTTCTGGGGCGATCGCCAGGGCAAACACTGGGGGCAGTTGCTCCGCTTTGGGTAATTCTGACTTGAGCTTACCCTCGGCAGTGGTGAGGGTATCTCCGGTCTGAATCCCTTCCATGCGCGAGAGGGCGACAATATCTCCCTCCACTGCTTTCTGAATGGTTTCCGTTTGCTGTCCCTTCATCCGATACATTCCCCCAATCCGGACGCCGTTGAGGGTCATGTTATCGGTGATTTCTCCTTTCCAGACTCGCACGAGGGACATCTTGCCCCCTTGCGGGGTGTAGTAAGTTTTAATGACTTGGGCTAAGGGTCCATTGACCTTCTGAGGGATTCCCCGGCGTTCGGCGGTGGTGCTGGGTTCTGGCGCTTCCCGAATCAGGGCATCGAGCAGGGGTCTGACGCCATAATCTGAATCCGCCACTCCCATAAAGACGGGGACGATTAAATCGGCCCCTAATTCCATTTTGAGGTCGGCGACGATTTCATCCTGGGAGGGTTCAATTTCTTCGAGGAGTTCTTCAAGGAGGTGGTCGTCAAAGTTAGCTAACTCTTCTAACATCTCCTGACGAGCCTCATGTTCTTCTTGTTTGAGTTCCTCGGGGATGGCTACGGGGTCGGGTTCGCCTCCACCGTGGTAGTGATAGGCTTGTTCGGTGACTAGATCGATAAACCCCACGGGGTTGGAGCCTTTGAGGATGGGATATTGATGGGGGACCAGGGGTCGGGCAGAGACGGCTTTGAGGGCGTGGAGGACGTCCATAAAGCTATCTTTGGCGCGATCCATTTTGTTGACAAAGACGATATGGGGGATTTCCCAGTCATCTAAGAACTTAAATAAGGGGGCTAAGGTGAGCACCCGGCTGACTTCGGGTTCGCAGACGACGACGGCGGCACCGGTTCCTTTGAGGGCGTTGTAGGTTTCTTGGATAAATTCTATGGACCCGGGGCAGTCTAGGAAGGTGAAGCTGACATCATGGTATTCGGTGGAGGCGGCGGATATCTCCACACTCATTTGGCGATCGCGGGCTTCGGGGGAACTATCGCCAACGGTTGTCCCTTCTTTGACGTTTCCTTTCCTACTAATTGCGCCTGTTACAAACAACAGGCTTTCGAGTAAGGTGGTTTTTCCACTCAGATATGGGCCTACAATCGCGACGTTTCGCACGTCGGAGACAACTTTTTCGGTCATGATTCACTCCCGTGAGTTAGTTAGTAAAGTTAAAAAAATTTTAAGAGGGCCAAGGGGATAGCCTATTTAAAGTAAAATCCTTATCCTGACTCTATTGGAAACAAGGCGATCGGCATCAGTTCTTCTCGTATGGGTCTTGATGTATTTTAGATTACCGTATTTTAGGACTCAAGAATTACCGATTGAGGGACTTGTTTTTCTTAGCTTAATCCTTTTTGTTTGAATTTTAAAGAAGTGTTATCCCTTGACAATTATCGGGGCGGGTGAGTGTTGGCTCTAAAATTCTGGCAGACTCTAGTCAGAGGCAGGGATTTTGAGGTAAAACCAGGTTAAACCACCTCGACTCATTTCCAGGAGGGGCGATGCAATTACAACGGAAGATCAGGGCCCGAATCGTGGGGGTGACCCTGGGGATTTGGATGATGCCGGTGCTGTGGATGCCGGGGGATGGGGTGCTAGGGATGGGCGCGATCGCCCAGGGGACTTCCCAAGGGGCCCTGGATTGGGTCAACCGGGGACTGGGTTCGATTCAAACGGGTCAGGTATCCGAGGCGATCGCCGCGTTTCGTCGAGCCACTCAACTGGACCCGACCCTGGCTGTAGCTCATTATAATTTGGGCTTGGCTCTGCGGCAATCGGGAGATTTACAAGGGGCGGCAGATTCGTTTTACCAAGCGACTCAAGCGGATCCCAGGTTTACCCTTGCTTTTGCCAATTTGGGGGCGGCCCTGATTGAAGGGAATAATCTCGATCGCGCCCGGGATTATTTACAACGGGCGATCGCCTTGGACCCCCAAATGGGATTAGCTCATTATAATCTGGGTCTGGTCCTGGAGAAACAGCAGTTATGGGATGCGGCTGCGGCTTCGTTTCAGCAGGCGATGCAGTATAGTCCCACGACCCCTGAACCCCCCTATCATCTCGGACTGGTGTATCTGGAACAAGGAAAATTGGAGGCGGCTCAATCCGCGTTTAACCGGACGCTGAGTATTACTCCGGCTCATGCTGCGGCTCACTATCATCTGGGGTTTATTGCTTACAATCAAGGGGATTTGAATGGGGCTTTAGACTCATTTCGGCGGGCGGCTCAAGGGAATCCCAATTATGCCAATGCCTATTATGGGGCGGGGTTAGTGTTTCTGCGTCAGGGGAATTTCACCGAGGCTCAACGAGTCTTGGAATATGCCCGAGACCTTTATACTTTAGAGGGGAATACCGAGCGGGCGATGAATGCTGAACGACTGTTAGAGCGATCGCGCAATCCCTAATCTCCAAATCTCTGTTCAAAACCGGGCGATCGCCACGGATTATGACCCCTTGGTTTGCCCGGTTTGACTCACTGGAATTTCAATTCGGAATTCTGTGCCTTTTCCCATGGTGGAAAAACAATTTAACTTTCCTAAATGTTTTTCCACAATAATTTGGTAACTAATCGAAAGCCCTAATCCGGTTCCTTTGCCAATGGGTTTGGTCGTAAAAAATGGGTTGAAAATATTGGGGAGAATCTCCGGAGGAATCCCCGCCCCATTATCCTCAATCCAAATCACAATGGACTCGGGGTTGACCCCAGCCCCCGGAATGGGGGTTGACCCTGGACTTTTTTGCAGGACTTCGGTACAGAGGGTGAGGGTGGGAATATAGTCTTTTGCCGGAGTTTGAGCCAGGGTGTCTTCTAAGGCATCAATCGCATTAGCTAACAGATTCATAAACACCTGATTCAGTTGCCCGGGATAACACTCCACCAAGGGTAAATCAGCATATTTTTTGAACACTTGAATGGCTTGATGTCCAGCGGTGGCTTTGAGTCGATGTTGCAAAATCATTAAGGTACTATTCAGCCCTTGATGAATATCTACAGCCTTGATTTCCGCTTCATCGGTGCGGGAAAAATTTCGTAAGCTCAAAACGATATTTTGAATCCGTTCCGCCCCGACGGTCATGGATTTGATGGTTTTGGGTAAATCTTCCATAATAAACTCTACATCCATTGCTTCGGCTTCTTCTTGAATTTCCCCTACGGGTTCGGGATAGTGTTCTTGATAAAGCGCAAGCAGGAAGAGTAAGTCTTTGACATATTCATCGGCATGATTAACATTGCCGTAGATAAAGCTCACGGGGTTATTAATTTCATGAGCCACCCCGGCTACTAATTGACCAATAGAAGACATTTTTTCCGCTTGAATCAGTTGACCTTGGGTGGTTTGCAATTGCTGCATCGCCGCTTCTAAATCCGTGGTCCGGCGGATGGATAATCCTAAATAAATGGCGATGATTCCCGTGAATAGCAAAGTGATTGCCAGGGTCGCGATGGTGTCCACAATGAATCCTTGAAAGTTTGAGGTGGGACGGAGTACAAGGGTCCATTGGCGATTGGCAACCTGAAGGGTCTGGGTACAGAGGCTGGAATTGTTGTAACACAACGACTCGGGAGAGAGGAGTGCAGGGGCTTTCAGACGGGTATCCGCAATAAATTGTTGAGTTTGAGAGTCATAAAAGATTAACACCTGATTATCGGGTTCTGCTGTCGGGTCCAGTAAGTAAAAATCCAGGTGATTGAGGGTTAATCCCCCTAGGGACTTTTCCAGCAAATGGGAGAGACTATAGACGGTGTAAGTCATTC
The DNA here is from genome assembly GCA_964442465.1 of uncultured Laspinema sp. Classification (GTDB taxonomy): domain Bacteria; phylum Cyanobacteriota; class Cyanobacteriia; order Cyanobacteriales; family Laspinemataceae; genus Laspinema. Next base: position 7,071 of record CAYUEH010000142.1, read on the forward strand.
CCATAAATGAATTGATGCGATCGCGGATTCCGTCGGGCCGATCGCCTCCCCGGTAAACCGGGTGAAACATCGCCACCCCATAAGTCTGGCCATCTGCTAACAGAAATCGTTCCGTTACAGATATCTTCCCCTCGTTTTTTCCCTGGTTAATCGCCACCCTCACCTTGGGGTCATAACTGGGATCCAGTCCCAACAGATCTTCTGTATAGCGACTGACGGGTTGTCCATAGAGAATGGGAAAATATTCCGGGCGATCGCCAGCCGGGACTAAGTTGCCATCAACGGCGCGATCGCGAATCTGGAAATTTTCCTTCCCTTGCGCTTGCATCCGTTGCTCAAACACCCTCCGTTGTGCCTGGGGCACTTTTTCTAGCCATGCCATCCCGAAAATTCCTGGGTAATTCTCAAAAAAGGATTGGGAAAACCGCTGAAAATTTTCCTCGGTCACCTGGCCGGAAATATCATACAATGCACCGAGCGATCGGGTCACTTGAAGATATTCATCGATATCGCTTTGTAAGGTCAGGGTCACGCTTTCCCGGCGTCGCGCTAAGGTTTCCTGTGCGGAGCTTCGTTCCCATTGATAAACTCCCTTGGCAGCGATCGCAGACAGTGACAAACCAACGAGCAAAGTCAACCCCACCGGCAGGTAGGGACGGATTCCCAAAAGGGTGTTTTTAGTTTGTCCGACATCTTTCAAATGAACCGCCATAGAAGAACCGTTGTTTTTTTCTAATTTAACCGGCTTCGCTCTTAAAAAACCCTGCTGATTACTGCTGTTTTAAAAACTTCAATCCTTGAGAATCTCTGACTGATCGCTGAGTGGGTTCAAAAATTGCGACGGTTGGGACAATCTGTTCTACAATAACATTTTCAATCCCAGGATTGGATCCGAAAAAACCCCGCATTTCTACGGATTTCACTCAAAAATCCCCGGCAGAGGGATCCGGAGTGGAGTGGGACGGGTGGGTAGAATCCAGGGACTTTCTTGGCGTATTCTGGAAAGAGTAGTTAAATGGGGTGGCTTGTCGGCTTCAGTGGGAAGGCACAAGTGACCTCTAGTCCTTTAGAATACGATCAGATATGGCGACCTTTCTATTAGAAGTTGGTACAGAAGAATTACCCGCAGGCTTTCTCGAAAGCGCAATTACCCAGTGGCGATCGCGCATTCCCGACTCCTTGGCTGAAAATTTCTTGACAAATGACGCAGTTCATGTATATGGCACTCCTCGCCGGTTAGCGGTGGTGATAGAAGGATTGCCAGTTCAACAAGGCGATCGCCAAGAAGAAATTAAAGGCCCCCCCGCCTCCGCTGCCTATAAAGACGGCAAACCCACCAAAGCTGCCGAAGGATTTGCCAAAAAACAAGGGGTCGAACTCGATGCCTTAGAAATTCGCCCCACCGATAAGGGAGATTTTGTCTTCCTGCGCAAAACCATTACCGGACGCCTCACCACAGACATTCTCCAGGAGTTAATCCCGCAGTGGATTAGCAAACTCGAAGGCAAACGCTTAATGCGCTGGGGGAATGGAGAAATGAAATTTTCTCGCCCCCTGCGCTGGTTGGTGGCCCTGTTTGACCAAGATATCTTACCCATTCAACTCGACAACGGGTCCGAAAGTCTGACCAGCGATCGCCTCTCCTCCGGTCATCGCGTCTTACATCCCCAACCCGTCGAAATTGCCACCGCCTCCGATTACGTCCAATCCCTAGAAACTGCCTTTGTTTCCGTAGACCCCGACCACCGTCAAGCTATTATTCAAGACCAAGTAAAAGCAGCAGCAGCAAAAGTCGGAGGAACTGCCGATATTTCCCCAGATTTACTCCAAGAAGTCACCAACTTAGTCGAATGGCCCACCGCCGTTTTAGGTCACTTTGATGAAGACTTCCTGATTTTACCTGCCGAAGTCATTACCACCGTCATGGTCAGCCATCAGCGGTATTTCCCCGTCTTAAAATCCGCCAAAACCTCCGGCAAATTCCCCGAACTCCTCCCCTATTTCATCACCATTTCTAACGGTGACCCGGCCAAATCTGACCTCATTGCCCTTGGCAACGAACGAGTCATTCGTGCCCGATTAGCCGATGGTCAATTTTTCTATAAAACCGACCGGGCCAAACCCCTAGAATCCTACCTGCCTAAATTAGCAGAAGTCACCTTCCAGGAAGATTTAGGCTCAATGCGCCAAAAGGTCGATCGCCTGATCCAAGTCGCCGCTTTGATTACAGACCAATTGCAAATTCAGGGCGAACAAAAAAAGCAAATTGCCCGGGCCACCTTACTCTGCAAAGCCGATTTAGTCACCCAAATGGTCTATGAATTCCCCGAACTCCAAGGAGTCATGGGGGAAAAATATGCCCGGGCCTGTGGGGAATCGGAAGCGGTCGCTACGGCAATTTACGAACATTATTTACCCCGGAATGCCGGAGATAAATTACCAGAAACTCCCGTGGGTCAAGTGGTGGGATTAGCCGACAAATTAGATACCTTAGTCAGTATTTTTGGCTTAGGCATGATTCCCACAGGTTCCTCCGACCCCTTTGCCCTGCGACGGGCCGCCAATGCGGTGATTAATCTAACTTGGACGGCGAATTTACCCTTAAACTTAGGGGAATTATTAGGGAAAATTGCCGCTAAATTTACCGCCAGCCATCCGAAAACTTCCCCGGAGTTGCTCTCGCAGTTACAGGAGTTTTTCCTACAACGAATTCGGACGCTATTGCAAGAGGAACGGGGGATTGATTATGACTTGGTGAATGCGGTTCTGGGGGAAGAGGACCCGGAATATAGCCAACGGGCCTTAGAGGATATCTTGGATGTTCGCGATCGGGCGTTATTCTTACAATCTATTCGCAGCAATGGCAAATTAGATACTATCTATGAAACCGTGAATCGGTCTGCAAGATTAGCGAAACAAGGAGATTTAGAGACAACGGTTCTCGATCCGACTCAAGTGCTGAAACCGGAATTGTTCCAAAAGTCCTCAGAACAAGGGTTTTATGATGCCTTGATTCGGTTAATGCCGACGACTCAAGCGGCGCGATCGCAGCGCAACTATCAGCAGTTGGTGGATGCCTTAGCAGAGATTACCCCAATCGTCAGCCAGTTTTTTGATGGGGAGGACAGCGTACTGGTGATGGATCCGGACCCAGAAATCCGCCGCAACCGCCTCAACTCCATTGGTTTACTCCGAAATCACGCAAGGGTTTTGGCGGATTTTGGTCCGATTGTCAAACCCCAATAGGGTTGTCTTTTAGTCTGGGGGAGACCTAACCCC
>CAYUEH010000143.1:0-3656 GCA_964442465.1 uncultured Laspinema sp.
ACTACGAACTTAAGAAAGAAACGACTGAAGTCGTTACTACGAACTTAAGAAAGAACGAACTTAAGAAAGAAACGACTGAAGTCGTTACTACTAAATCGACGAAACTAGGAATTAACTGAGGGTTTTGATAATTTCATCATCTACTGAGAAGTCTATTTCCACCTTGTCTGCACCCTTGGCTAAATAATCATTTTGAAAAGAATCTTTTAAACCGGAAACCAGGTCAAACTTCGGTTGCCAATTCAGATCTTGCATGGCTTTTTTGACATCAGCAAAGAAGTGTTGGACCCGCATCGGAAAGGCTTTGCGTTTGCCAAAATCAAATTGTTTGGGGTCGTAATGGATGAGTTTCACATCAGATTTTCCGGCTGCTTCTGCACAGGCGCGGGCTAATCCGTCAAAGGTGACATATCGATCGCCGGAAATATTATAAATCTGCCCGATCGCTGTTTCGTTACCCAGGACGGCTGCCATTGCATTGGCTAAGTCGTAACAGTGACCGAGTTGAGTAATGTGAAACCCATTTCCAGGAATCGGGATCGGGCGATCGCGCACGATCCGGTCAAAAAACCACCCTTCTAAGGGATTATAATTCTGCGGTCCATAAATATAGGTAGGACGAATCGAAGTAAACGGTAATCCCTGTTGGGATAAATAGGTTTCCGTATCGTTTTTGCCTTTATGCCGACTCTTCGGGTCAACCGCATCCCCTTCTCGATGGGGCATTTGGTCGGACTTGAGATAGACCCCTGCCGAACTCATATATACAAACTGTTTCACTTTGCCGTTAAACAAATCCGCCAGGGGTTTGGTGTCGCTGAGTTCCCGTCCGTTATTGTCGAAAATGGCATCAAATTGTTCGGAGGCGAGTTTCTCTTTGAGTTGAGATTCATCGGTGCGATCGCCGTGAATTTGCTCGACACCCTCCACGGGGGCGGGTTTATTTCCCCGATTGAATAGAACAACGGAATGTCCTTGTTCAACTAAAATTTTAGTGAGATAAACCCCGATAAACCGGGTGCCGCCCATCATTAATATCCGCATGATTGTTACTCTTTTTTGTGGTCAAGGCTTATTGTACCGTAGAAGGCGACTGCCATTTTTTGTTTGCAGTCGTCCTACAATCCCAAAAGGGTAACGGCAATATTCCCGGAAAAGCAGACATCGACATCGGTACCGGGGGTGCGATCGCGCAAGCTGTAAACCCCTTCATAATAGTAATACTCGTCTTCGATGCGATATTTAATCGGCAAGGGTTGAGTGGAGGGTTGACAAAATACAATTTGCGGGTCCGGTTCGTCGGGTTCGAGAAAGGGGAGATTCACGTTCCAAAAAGTGCCGGGTTCAAGAGGGCGATCGAATAATTCCTGCAAGACGGCGATCGCCAATTGGGTGGTCCGTTCCCACTCTACCAGGCGTCCGCCTTTGCGATATTGGGAAATGGCGATGGCGGGAATGCCGTGGATGGCAGCTTCTCGGACGGCGGCAACGGTTCCGGAGAGGTAAACATCGATGCCGAGATTACCGCCATTGTTGATCCCAGAGAGGACCCAAGCGGCATCGGGACAGAGACAAGAGAGGGCGATGCGAGTACAATCAGCAGGGGTTCCGCCGATCGCATATTCAGTGGCGGACCGGCGATCGACGTGAATGGGGCGATCGGTCATCACCTGATGACCACATCCGGATAATCCCTCTCGGGGGGCCACCATGATGGTTTTGCGATCGCCTACGGCATTCAGAAGGGCTTGAATACCAGGGGCCTCTATTCCATCGTCATTGGTTAAAATCAGGGTCATTAATTTTTTCCTCGGGTTCGTTTCCGGCGCGGCGATCGCCATTAACTTTCTAGGATACCTGTAATTGCCCCCAAAGGCTTTCCAGCTCAAGTTTAGGGTTGCAGTCTTTTCTGTTTATCCCTAAAAGGTCTGTCGGATCAAGGTTAAAACCCGGGTTTCTTCACCAAGGAATCCCCTCTGAACACCCATTCTGATGCCCGAACCCGGTGGTTTGTCCGATTATCATAGATACCCGGATGCCCTAGGCTTAAAACTTTCGGCCCAATCAACCAATTTTGTGTTCTATTTAGCGGCAGTTAGATGCCAAAAAGGGATAAACTTAATCAACCAACTTTAATCACTTTTTTTGAAGTCTTCTCTTGTTCTTTTCTATTCCTTCTAGGCCCCACCATCAGTGTTGACCAATATGCCATCTGCTCAAACTCTCCTAAGCCAGCTCCCGTATTTGAGTGATGAGACTCTAAAACGCGACTATCTCAACCGCTTGCAATGGACTGATTTCCTTGCGAATATGCTGGCAAAGGTGGCCGATCGCACGTCAGCCATTCGGATGGTGAAATTAGGCTTTGAAATTGATTTAAAATTGGGGATAAAATTAGCGGGTTCGGTTAAACCCCCGTTTCAGAAGGAAGGATTAGAATTGCTAGATCGCCAGGTCTTGCCACCTCAGCTCAAGATTCGATTGTTGGGGATGAGTGGTTCTAATTATGCGATTTCCTATTTAGAAGAATGGTTAAATGATCCGGATTATCGGATTCGGGATAATGCGGTGGAAGCCTTAGGGGAGATTGCCTCCTTAGCTGTGGTATTTCCGCTGATTCAAGGGATCAATGATAAAATGCCCAGCATTCGCAAAAAATCCGCAGAAATTTTGGGTAATTTGAGGTATAATACCGGAATTGATGCGCTGATTTTAGCCTTAGAAGATTCCGATCGCACGGTGCCTTTAAGTGCGGCGGAAGCTCTGGGAAAAATTGCCACGCCGGTGGCGATTACTGCCCTCAAAAGGGTGTTTTATAAGCAAGATTATTCCCCCACCTGGTGGAGTGTGGCGATCGCCTTGGGGAAACTGGGCGATCGGCGAGCGATTGATCTCATTTTGGCTGCATTAAATCATTCTGCCACCAATACCCGGATGGCGGCGGCGGATGCTTTAGGGGAAATTGGCAATGAAGAAACCATTGCAGCATTGCTTAACACATTAGGTGATTCCCACGAATTTGTTCGCACTCGCGCCGCATTCGGATTAGCCAAAATTGCTCAGGATTCAGTGGTTAAACAACTGATTTTGGCATTAAATCATCCCCGCTATTTAGTCCGAGAAAGTGCCGCGATCGCCCTGGGGGAAATTGGCACGACTGCGGCGGAAAATGCCCTCACTACCGCCTTAACGGACCCGAATGAATGGGTGAAACTCCGCGCCCAACAAGGGTTGGATCGAATCCATGCTGCGATGATTGCTCCCGCCTGTGGGAATGACCAAAACTCAGCGATCGAGCTATCTAAACCCCTAGATGAAATTCTCGGAAATTTGTCAGATAATTCTAGCTTTGTTCGGGAAAAAGCGGCTAAAATATTAGGTCAAATTGGCTCGGATCTGGCCGTAGAATCTTTGCTCCATGTTGCGTTAATTGATAATACTTATTCCGTGCGAAAAACCGCAATAGAGGCATTAGGAAATCTGGGGAGTTCTGTCGCCGTCGATGCCTTACTCTATACCTTGAAGGAAGGCAATAGTTTAGTGCGTCAACAGGTAGCAGAAGTGTTAGCCCAGGTTGGGGAAGGAGAAATTGTGCCGATGTTGTGGGAGGATTTATTCACCACGGGAGATTTATATTTATTGGATGCGATCGCCTC
>CAYUEH010000143.1:3756-10304 GCA_964442465.1 uncultured Laspinema sp.
GATGGGGAGGATGGGGGAGATGGGGAGGATGGGGAGGATGGGGTTCCTGTTTGTAGTAACGACTTCAGTCGTTATCCGCATGACTTGGCGGATGCCAAGTCATGCGCTCAAAGTAGGCGATCGCTCCAGTCCCCAAACAGGTGGTTAATTCGCTCAGGGTCAGTGTCATGGCGTCCGCCATGACAGGAGAGCAACGACTGAAGTCGTTACTACAAACAGGAACCCCATCAACCAAGGACCAATGACCAATGACCAATGACTCTTAACTTAAATAAGGCTGCAAATAGGCCAATAATAGTTTTTTAATTTCCCGAGTGACGCGATGCTGAAATGTTTCATCTCGGGTTAGGGAGAGTCTCCGCAAATTTCGGACTGCTTCTACGACAACCAAGGCAATCAGTTCGCTGGTGGATGGATCGAGGTTAGGCGCTTTTAATCGATAAAACTCGGCTAATTTACCGGCCAATTGAGCATATAAATCGGAATCCATGTCTTGCACTTCTTGACAAGCAGCGCGGGACTTGACAAAGACGGACCGATACCCGGGATGGGCTGTGATTAATTCATCAAATGCGTTCATTACTCGGTCAATATAAACCTCTAGGGGCTGGGTTGCCATTGTTGGCGAATGTAACTTAAAAAACATTTCATGCATTTGCTTCAGATAGCGGGTGGCGAGTGCTTTGAGAATGGATTCTTTATCGGGAAAAAAGCGATACAGGGATCCAATCGAGGTTCCGGCGCGGGCGGCGATCGCATTGGTGGTGGCCCCCTCATATCCGACTTCCGCAAATAACCCATCTGCCGCATCTAGGATCTGATTCACTCGCTTAATCGCCCGCATCTGCTGCGGTTTCCGCCTCATCCCCTCTACCTTTGAGAATTCTTCTTCCATTTTTTCCCCCTAGAGCATTGACAAACATGAGCAGTTACTCGTATATTATAAACATGAGCATTAACTCGCGTGTTCCCAGGCATCGCCAACCCGTGGCAGGAACCCCCACCCGAGAGGGATTTCACCCCAGGCGATCGCGCAGCCAGTCACCCAGGAGTTAGAGTCAGCATCAGTTCTGATACTGGCTTTCTCAAACCTGAGTAATTTTTGCGGTTGCCATTTAAAGAACAAACGCCTGAATTGCCCAAGGATATAAACATTAACCGGATTGAGTTTAACTCATATCTCGATAAATCGGACTCCACTTTACCCAGCCTTATAAAATTACCGAGATCGGCGACTCATCCTCAACCCCCGGAATCCGGAATATTATCCAGGAATTTATCAACTCTTTAGCTCTGCAAGAGGCCAAATATTAATCCTAATCAATTCAAGGCTACCGCCCAAAAATTAAAATTAAACACTCCTGAAATGGCCTATTTACAAGGATTAGGCTGAACAAAAATACACCAATTTACTGGAGACAATCAGATGATTGATCGCTTAGAAAATATGGAAGGGCTGAACTTGTCGCTCCCCGTTGCCCAGTCCAGAGCAATAGCCCAAACCCCTGAAAAAAAGTCAGATAAATCCAGAGGAAAAGTCCCTTTATCCTGGCTTAAAAAAAGTTTGGGATTCATGATATTGTTCGCGGCGATCGCAGGGATTGGGACCGTGGGAGCCATGCGGTTGAATAGTCAAGCCGAAGCCGAGGAAGCCACTCCGACTGAGGTACAACCGGCGGGATTGCCGGTGCGGGTGGTTCCAGCGCAGTCGGCCCCCATTCAAGCCTGGGTCTTTAGTGATGGGTTTGCCTCCGCCGTGCGTAGCAAGCATCTCACCTTTGAAGTGTCCGGAACGATTACTTATATTAAAAAAATCGAAGGGCGAGATTTGCGAGAAGGCGATCGCGTCCGGGAAGGAGAATTACTCGCCAAAGTAGACGATCGCAAACTCGCCGCAGACATCACCCAAGCTCAAGCCGGAACCGCTGAAGCCCAAACCCAGCGCAGTGTTGCCCTTGCCAACCTCGACCAAGCCCGAGCCAATCTCCAACAGGCAAAAGCGGGAGTCGAACAAAACCAAGCCTTATTAGAACAGTCCCGCTCTAAAGTAGAACAAGCGCGCGCGAATCTGGCACAAATCCAATCCCGAGTGCAACAAGCCCAAGTGGGGGTGCAACAAGCCGAAGCCAAAGTGGAACAAGCTCAAGCCAACGTCGCCCAAACTCAAGCGCGACAGGGACAAACCCTCGCTAATTTAGCCCGTGCCAACGCCAATCTCCAAAAAGCCCAAGCCGATCGCGACCTCGCCATCAAAGAGCAAGAGCGCCGTCTAACATTATATCAAGAAGGGGTAATTTCGCAAAGCGATTTGGATATTTATACCAATCGCCGCCAAAACGCTGAATCTGGGTTAAATGCCGTCCAAAATGAAGTGAAAGCCGCCGAGCAAGAAGTCCAAGCCGCCAACAGTCAAATTATCGCCGCTCAAAAAGAAGTGGAAGCCGCTAAAAGCCAAGTCAGCGCCGCCCTCCAGGATGTAGAAGTGGCGAAAAGCCAAGTTACTGCCGGGGAACAAGAAATTGCCGTCGCTCAAAGTCAAGTCACTGTTGCTCACAGTCAAATCAGTGCAGCAGAAAGCCAAGTCCAGGCAGTAGCCGGACAAGTCCAGTCCGCACAAGCCCAAATTTATGCGGCAGATGCGGGGATTGCCTCGGCTCAAACTCAGGTGACCCGGGCTGATGTGAACTTGGAAGATAGTGCGATTTATGCTCCATTTGACGGGGTTTTGGCCTATTTGAATATCACCGAGGGAGATTATTGGTCACCCCAGCGGTTACAACCGAGTGGGGAATATGAGAATATTGTGGAACGAGTGCCGATGATTGTCATTGATCCCGGGGAATTTGAGGTCAATGTAGAACTCCCTGCGTTTGAAGGGGACCGAGTGAGACCGGGACAACGGGTTTATATTGTTTTGGATGAAGATATGAGTGCGGCATCGGCGGGACAAATGACCAGTGATGAACTGACGAAACTGGCGAGATCGGCAGGACAGGTGTTTTCCGTGAGTCCTTCGGTGACACCGGGAGGGCGGGCGATGTCTGTCACGATGAGAATTAATCAAGGAAGTGAGAATCTGCGGCATGGGTCCCGAGTGTCGGCCTGGATTGCGGTGGAGGAAAATCCCAATGCTACTACTGCACCGTTTGAGGCGTTTGTATTTCGCGATCGCCAACCTCATGTTTTTGTGGTTAACCCGGAAACGGGACGAGTGGAACAACGGAAAATTACTCTTGGTATTGAAGGAATTTCTACCCGGGAAATTGTTGAAGGGGTTAATCCCGGAGAGTTGTTGGTAACGGAAGGGAGTAATCGGTTGGTGGATGGTGCGCCGGTGGAGATTGTGGAGGTTTTGGATTGACGCTGGTTCTCACCTTTGGGTGTCGGAACCCCACCCTAGCCCTCCCCTTAGCAAGGGGAGGGGACTGGAGGGTTCTCACCTTTGGATGCCGGAACCCCACCCTAGCCCTCCCCTTGCTAAGGGGAGGGGACTGGAGGGCTCTCACCTTTGGATGGCGGAACCCCACCCTAGCCCTCCCCTTAGCAAGGGGAGGGGACTGGAGGGATTGAAATGACAGACTAACCCATTTAAGTATAAAAACTATCATGGCAAATACCCTTTTACCACCGCAACCGCCTCAAGATGATGACTCACAACAAGGAGAGATTCCTGATGTTCAGAAGGCATCTGAGGTGACCAAATTCTTCTTTTTAAAGCCGGTATTTGGGATTTTGCTGTGTTTTCTGCTGTTGATTGGTGGGTTGATTGGTGCCGCTTCGATGGTGAAAGAAGGGGATCCGGATATTAATGTGGCGATCGCCAGTATTGAAACAATATGGCCCGGTGCAGACCCTGAAACCATTGAAAATCAGATTACGGACAAAATTGAAAAAGAGCTTAAATCCCTGAAGGGGTTAAAAGAAATTAGTAGTGCTTCTTATGACGGGCGATCGCGAATTGTCGTCGAATTTCGCGCAGAAGCCCCCGTCAATGAGTCGATCGCCTTGCTGCGCGCTCAAGTCGATGAAGCAAAACCGGAACTCCCCCGGGATGCGGAACAGCCGAAAGTCGAACAAATCTCCGTCCAAGATACTCCCATTCTCACCATTGGCTTATTTGGGAATCTTGATATGGCGGTTCTGAGTCGCGCTGGGGAAGATATCAAAGATATTTTAGAAAAAGTCCCCAACGTGCGCCAGGTGGACCTGGGAGGAGAACGCAAAGAAGTCATTCATGTGCAGTTAACACCCTCACGCCTGACAACTCTGGGGATTTCTCCCACCCAAGTCAGCAGTGCGATCCAACAAGGCAATATTGATATGCCTTGGGAACAAGTGGAGAGCGATCGCATTGGTACTCAAGTGCGATTATATGGCCGATTTCGCTCCGTGGAAGACCTCCAAGATTTGCCTGTAGCGCGGTTAGGTGGGTCCGATGGTCGGGTGGTGCGTCTCAAAGAAATTGCCGAAGTGCGACGGGATTTAGAACGGGAAAAAAATCGCGCATTTCTCAGTTGGAATGGCGGCGAATTTGAACCCGTGATTAACGTTGATGTGGTCAAAGTTCCTGGGTCAGATACGATTAAGGTGGTGGAAGACTCCATTGCTGCTTTAGATTTAGCCCAACAGAACCCCAATCTCTGGCCTTATGGCCTAGAATACCGGATTGTCAACTCCGATGCCGATACCATTACCAAAGACCTGATGCGGCTGTTTAATAACTGCTGGCAAGGGATTATTCTGGTGTTTGCGATCTTATTTTTCGCCCTAAGTTGGCGAGAAGCATTAATTGCGGGATTGTCGATTCCCCTGACCTTTATTGGGGCGATCGCCATTCTTTGGATTGGCGGACAAACCCTGAATACAATGGTCACTAGAGGCATGATTCTCGCCTTGGGATTGCTCGTCGATGTTTACATCCTAATGATGGAAGGAATGCACGAAGGCATTTTCGTGCGTGGACTAACCTTTAATCAAGCCGCCCTCTCCACGGTCAGAACCTACGCTTTACCCGCCTTTTCCGGCCAGTTGACCACCATTTTAGCAATGGCCCCGTTAATGGCAATTAGCGGGACAATGGGTAAATTTATTAGATTTATTCCCATTAGTGCCATTACTTGTCTGCTTCTGAGCTATATTATTGCCTTACTCATTGACGTTCCCCTGTCAAGATTCTTACTTGCAAATGTCAAAGATCATGGCAAAAAAACCTTTATTGACCGCCTCAACGAATCCACTGCCCAGCGCTATGCGAAATGGAGTTTGAAAGCCACCGTTCGCAACAAAAAAGTCGCCAGTTTATGGGTGCTAGGCGCAGTCAGTTTATTTGTCTGTACTCTAATTTTAGTAGGAACTATTCCCGGCACCCTATTTCCCGACTCTGACCGTTTGAAAATGAGTATCAATGTGGAAATGCCGCCTACCACAACCCTGGATACGTCGCAACAGGTGGCAGACGAAATCGGAGAAGTGCTGCGCCAAAAAGACTACCTGACTAACATGATTAAATTCGTGGGACAGCGGAGTAATTTGGTGACGGAAAGTGGGATGAAACCGAATCAAGGGAACTATTTAGTCGGGTTTTCGGCTATGTTTACCCCAAAAACTGAACGGGAACTTTATTCCTTTGAATACGATCGCCTATTGCGGCAGGAATTAGACCAACTGATTCGCAAATATCCCGGTGCCTCCCTGGTGGTCAATACCGAAAGTACCGGGGAAGGGGGAGACCCGATCGCCATTCAAATTCAGGGACGGGATATGACGGAATTGCGCCGGATTTCTGGAGAAGTCCAACTGGCACTGCGCCAAATTTCTGGCACCACCGATGTGCGAGATGACCTCGGGGCCTTGCGTCCAGATATCAAGTTTCGACCCCGCCGGGAAGCGATGAATTTTTATGGCTTAAATGCCGATGATTTAGCGATGCAAGGCCGCTATACTATGACCGATAACGAAATTGGTAGTTTCCCCATTGGCGGCGGTGAGGAAGACCTGGAAATCCGGCTGAGTATGGCTTGGCCGTCTCGTGGGGGTGCCGTCGGTGGTCCGACGCGCCAGGACGAACTCCAGACGATTCGCTTATTTGCTGGCGATCGCACCTTGTCTGCCGCTCAAGTGCTAGAATCGGAATTCGGGGAAGCGCCCTTATCCATTGTCCACCAAGATACTCAGCGCACAGTCACCGTCTTGGCGAAGACAGACAACCGGACTGTGGGAGAAATTTTAGCAGATTTACAGCCGAAAATTGATGAAATGCGCCGTCAATGGCCCCAAGGATATGACTATACGTTTGCCGGAGAAGCACAGACTCAGAGTGAAACCTTTGGTTCAGCGCGACAAATGGCCGGGGTGGCGATTTTCCTAGTGTTTGCGGTGTTGGTGATTCAGTTTGGATCATTTACCCAACCGTTTATTATTATGCTGACGATTCCCTTTGGGTTAATTGGCACGTTTGGCGGGTTTTTCCTCGCTTGGATTCCGATTTCGTTTCCGGCAGTAATTGGGATTATTTCCTTAGTGGGAATTGTGGTGAATAATGCGATCGT
>CAYUEH010000144.1:0-10293 GCA_964442465.1 uncultured Laspinema sp.
CCTAAGTGTTATAGCGTTTTCGTTAAGAGGCACATTCTTGTGGAGTGCGAGCATCTTGCTCGCTATTGTCCCAAGCGAGCAAGATGCTCGCACTCCTTAATAGTTAATAGCATCTGTACCTCATGAGTTCACCGAACCGCTAGATCAACTCTGACATCCGTTAGACTGGATCTCTCTTAAACAAAAAGCGATCGCCTCTATCTGAATCAATAGAAGCGATCGCTTTTTGTTTAAATCAATCCCAACGGGTCGGTCTTGATTGGTTTGTAGCCATCCTTAGAACGGAGGAACTAAGGCATCAGGATAGATGTTGTTGGCGATAATCAAGAGACTCGCTGTGAAGGACAACCATACCATTAATACAACTGGCCCGAGGGATAGAAACTTAACGAAAGAATCCATGAACGTTTCTCCTAAATCCAAGACAGGTTAATATTGAGATTTGAGATTTTAGACTATCTAAAATCTCAAATCACTTTCAACAGGGCTTTCCTAACGGGGAGAGACAGTAATCTCATTATTTTTGGCCAGGAATTTACCACTGGTAAATTCGCCAAAAGCAGCTAAAGGCCAAACGGCACTACCTAAAGAACATTTGATTGCCAAAGGAAGGTCAATGATAATTTCTTTTTCTTCCGCACTGCCGCTGTCACGAACGGCAATTAGATAGGAACGGCCAGCCCAGCCGATCCATCCTGCAATATAGAGAAATAGTAGGCTCGGAATGCCAAACTCATTAATGTGGGCCAAGTTGCCATCCACAATCAGATGAGGATAACCTTCAGGTCCACAGAGCAAGGTGGAATATTTCTCAAAGCGAGCTTTTGCACCTGGGGTTTTAGCATTCTTAGCCTTTTGGACGAATGCCGGATTCTCACTGCAAGGGGTGAGGTTTTGGTAGGAATCAGCAGATGCAGCAGGGGCAAAGCTGAACCAAAGGCAAATCGTCAGAACCAACGCGAACAATCGTCCCATAGAATTGTTTCCTTTTGTTACGAAACATCAAGATTGTTAACAAAACCGGAGGCTGCTTTGTTACTCGATCTAGTTTATCGATCTGTGGGTTCTTTTTCTCAAGCTGGGGGAGAAAGAGGGTTGAAGTCATTCTCCGCCGGACTGGAGGGCGACACCGAGGATCAAACGCGATCGGGTCAGAGCAGGTGAGTTCTGGGAACTTCCAGAAAATCATACTCTGCTAAGACAACCTCGTAAAGATTAAGCTAGGCAATAGTTAACCTCATATTCCAAAAATTACCAGCCAATGGCAACCGTTTTAGCAATTGAAACCAGTTGTGACGAAACTGCGGTAGCAATTGTAAAGAATCGTGAAGTGAGCAGTAATGTGGTTTCGTCGCAAATTGCGGTGCATCAGCAATATGGCGGGGTGGTGCCAGAAGTGGCCTCAAGGTCTCATTTAGAAGTCATTGATGGGGCGATCGCCCAAGCCTTAGGGGAAGCCCAACTCAATTGGTCCGACATTGATGGCATCGCCGCCACCTGCACCCCCGGACTCGTCGGTGCTCTGTTAGTCGGCCTCACCGCTGGCAAAACCCTCGCCATGCTGCATCAAAAACCGTTTCTGGGCATCCATCACCTGGAAGGACATCTCTATGCCTCCTACCTCACCGAACCCACTTTAGAACCCCCGTTTATTTGCCTATTAGTCTCCGGGGGTCACACCAGCTTGATTGATGTCCAAGCGGGGGGTGTTTATGAAACCTTGGGACAAACCCGGGATGATGCTGCCGGGGAAGCCTTTGACAAAGTAGCGCGATTATTAAAGCTGGGATATCCCGGAGGGCCAATCATCGATCGCCTTGCCAAATCCGGGAACCCCAAAGCGTTTAAGCTACCCGAGGGCAAAATTGGGCTGCCCTCCGGGGGGTATCATCCTTATGACAGCAGTTTTAGTGGGTTAAAAACCGCTGTTCTGCGGTTGGTGGAGAAACTTAAAGCGACTGGGGAGGAACTGCCGGTTAACGATATTGCGGCCAGTTTTCAGGATACGGTGGCTAGAGCCTTAACCAAACGGGCCATTGCCTGCGCCCGCGATCGCCATCGGGATACCATCGTCGTTGGGGGTGGAGTTGCGGCTAATAGCGCCCTCAGAGAGCACCTATTAGCCGATGCCGCCCCTCATAACTTGCGGGTGCTGTTTCCCCCCTTGAAATACTGCACCGATAACGCGGCGATGATAGCCTGTGCCGCAGCCGATCGCCTCAACCGAGGCGATCGCAGTCCCCTGACCCTAGGCGCGCAATCCCGCATGGCCCTAACCGATGCCAACCAACTGTATTTAGGGCACTCCAAAAAATAAAATCTTTTATAGACCTCATTGCCAAATGATAAAAGCCCCCCTTCTTAAGGGGGGTTGGGGGGATCAATCCGTTGATTTATCCAAGAGGTCTGATCAAAATTCCCCCTCTTGCCAAATGATAAAAGCCCCCCTTCTTAAGGGGGGTTGGGGGGATCAATCCGTTGATTTATCCAAGAGGTCTGATCAAAATTCCCCCTTTCCCCCCATGAGATCCCCCTCCCGTCCCCCTTTTTAAGGGGGAGGCCAATGGAATACCCTGATAGGAGCAACAACCGATCGCGCAGGGTCCTAACCATGATGGGCCAGAATCTGGCGAATTTCCGTCGCCACCACCTCGGGTTGCTCCACCATCGATAAATGGCCGCAGTCGGGAATTTCAATCACATTCATGCCCTGATCTTCAAAGAGGGCATGAAAACTGGCCAAATGGCGAACATACTTGGGTTCCATCACCTTGTCCTTGGTGCCGGTGATGAAATAAACCGGCTGGGTGAGTTGGGAAACCAGTTGAGGAAGGCGGTGGACCTCCACTTCCGTCGTGGAATCGAGCAAAGCCCCGATCGCCGCTTCTGGGTGAGCCATCACAAAATCCAGGAGTCTTTGCCTTGCCCAATGGCGGGGGAGGGGCGTAGCGACACTATCGCGAGTAAATAACCAATCAATGCCGGGAAGGTAGCACAGCCAACGGGGGCGCATTTTCACAAAGACTTGTCCGGCAGCCCGGAATCGTTCAAACTCTTCTTTTATATAAATGCCGCCTCCAGAATTGACGCAGAGCGCCCCTTGGACCTTCGAGGGGAGTTGAGAAGCGCCCCACAAGGCGATACTGCCCCCGAGGGAGTGACCAATCAGCCATGCCGTGGAGATCTTGAGTTTGTCCAGCAAGACTTCCAAATCGCGGGCATAGGCGCTAGGAGTGTAGCCTGCATGGAACTGAGGGGTTGGGGGGGGATAGGGTTGGGAGTCCCCAAATCCGCGCAAGTCATAACAGAGGCATTGATAATCTACCGACAGGCGATCGATTAGGGGTTGCCAATAGCGGCGGCTGAGGAGCCAACCGTGGATAAAAACCAGAACATGGGGACAGGGGCGAGGATCTGTGAGTTCATAAGCGTGAGGAACCCCCAGGATTTCAATCGTTTCCATGTTGTTATCAAGAGCGAAGAAATCGTCTGAATACAATCACTGAGGCGATCGCAGACGAGGGACAAGCCAGCGATCGACAAAGCCGGTCCAAGGGGACCACCAGAGTAGCGGGAGGAGAATAGAGCTTCCTTCTGTTCAAGAATCGAACCCTTGGGTTTTCAGAAGGTGGGATGGACTTAAGGATAGCTAGGGCCAAAGTGCCTTCTTAAAAGCGCCTCCCGAGCAATCGCTGCCGCACGCCTTCAGCAATCTTTTGTCCGAGGTATTCGGGAATCAGACTTTCATTGGGTCCGAGTAAATACAGAATCAGGCGGGTGCGGCCCCGCCAAACCAGTAAATTCGCATTCACGACCAGCAAATCCTCTTGCCAGATGGCGTACATCACTTTATAGAACAATCCCGGCTGGTTATCGGCTTCAATCAGAAGGGCGGGAAGATGGAAAACCGGATCGACATAGAACTCGGTTTCCACGTCCTCTAAACCGGCATCCAGATTGAATTCGACCGCCAGCATCTCTTCCACTTCAAAGTGACCCGCCAGGGCTTCACGAACAGCCCGACAGACATTTTCTGCGGTCTTATCGGTGAGTGCTTTACCCCCCCGCGATACCACCAACTTGATAAACACCAACATCGGTGGATAAATTTGGCCGTAAAGACTCAGACTGTGGATCGTGAGTCCGTAGGCAGCCAGAACTCCAAAAATGTCACTCAGCAAAAAAGATTGATTGCGGTAGGCAAAATGCAGAGCACTTCTGGTCGCTTCGGGTCTGAGTTCAATGACCGCTTGTTTAGTGCGGTAAAGCTGGTAGGCGAGCTTGAGGTTTTGGAGCTGAATTTCACTGCTGACAAATTGTTCGTAGAACTGCGGAAACGCTCGGTTAAAGCGTTTGAGCAGGTCCATCGTGGATGATTTTAAACCCGGTGCCATATTGGGGTGTGGGAGAACTCGCTAGCTCCTGTCAAAAACACAAAGGAAGACAGCAGCCCTGGGTCCTGTACGATAGAACACTGATTGGATGGCGAAAGCTCGGATAGTTTCGTCATGTTTAACCCGGGCTGTACCTGTCATACCCTGCGATTCGAGCCAATGCACGACTCGCAACGATATGCTCTTTTTGCATCTCCCCAACCCAAGGGTGGCCTTTTGACAAGTTCAAGCCGAGGCTAATCTCGGGGGACGGGGTGAGCCTCGGCTAATCTGGACAAAGGGGGCTTACCCGGTCTTGTCAGCTCCCGATCGCAATTGGGGGCCTAACTCAAGACAGGGGTGCATCAACTGGGCTGAGGTAGATGGCTATATTAATCCTATGCCATCATGGGGGACACTCTGACGATCGCCACGGGGGATTACGATTCTCTCTAGCTTTTGGCTGCAACTTTGAGCCGATTCATCCCTTCTACTCCCCAGGATTTGAGTCTATCCATTCCCGGGGGTAAGCGTGAGCATCTTCCGGATGATTAGCGTAAGTCGCGACTTGCCACTGTACAATCATAGACGGGTACGCCATGCACTTGCACCGTCAGGCAACCGTTTACCGTTTGCTTCACTCTGGGATCGACCCCAATGGGTCGGTCTGTTGGCATCCCATGCTTATCCTCGGTGGGGGATAGCGCTTGTCCACCCCGTTCTCCTACCCTAACCAAACCTTCATGGGTTTTTGGAAAAATTTATTTAGCGGTTCTGATACGTCTTCTGCGCCGATCGGGGCGCAAATCGAGGGATATCAATCTGCCGGGACTAGCGATCGCCCCGGCACCAATCCTCGTGTCTATTTCAGTACAGATCGAGATATTGACCTTTATGAACTAGAAGAACTCTGTGATGCAGTCGGCTGGTCTCGTCGCCCCCTGCGTAAGGTTAAAAAAGCAATTCAATACAGTTTTCTCGTGGTTTCTATGTGGGAAATGCGCGGCAAAACCCGTCGCTTGATCGGCTTCTCTCGCGCCACCTCAGACCATGCGTTTAATGCCACTATCTGGGATGTGGTGGTTCATCCCGAATACCAAGGCAAAGGGTTCGGCAAGTCCCTGATGAATTACACTATCAAGCGTCTACGCAGTGAAGATATCAGCAATATCACCCTGTTTGCCGACCCCCATGTGGTCGAGTTCTACCGCACCTTGGGATTTATGTCCGATCCCGAAGGCATTAAAGGAATGTTTTGGTATCCCAATCGTTAGATGCAGGCCCTAGATTTTCCAAATGGGGATTTTTGCCGATTCCCCCTTTGAAAAATCAAGCAGGGCAGAGGGTTTCACCTCCTTTTGAGTCAGGGCAGCAGACCTCCTTACTGGAAAGTGGAAAAGCTGTAGGGATTTGTACGATCGCTTTTACCGTTTGATACTAGAATGCAACAGCTAGAGCGATCAAGATCTCTATATTTGGAGTGGAGTAAGGTGATGGGTGAATTAGAAACTATGCGAGTTGGCATTGTTGGGGCATCAGGATATGGTGGCGTCCAACTCGTTCGACTGATTAGAGATCATCCCCAACTGGATTTAGTGTACTTAGGTGGCGATAGCAGTGCGGGTAAACCCTTCTCGGATCTGTATCCCCACCTTTCTCAGGCCACTGACCTGATCATCGAGTCCGTGGATGTTGACACGATCGCCGATCGCTGTCAAGTGGTTTTTCTCTCGTTACCCAATGGGTTAGCCTACCAAATGGCCCCCCGGTTACTGGAAAAAGGCTGCAAGGTTCTCGACCTCTCTGCCGACTATCGATTTAGTAATTTAGAAACCTATAAAAATTGGTACGGTGGCGATCGCGCAGACGCCGAAACCGCTGCAGTGGCCGTCTATGGCTTGCCGGAATTATATCGCGATCGCATCAAGGATGCCCAACTCATCGGTTGTGCCGGTTGCTATCCCACCGCCAGCATTCTCGCCTTGGCCCCCCTGCTCAAACAAGGCATGATTGTTCCCAATAGCGCCATCATTGATGCTAAATCAGGCATCTCCGGTGCCGGACGCCAAGCCAAAACCAATCTCCTCCTCGCCGAAGCGGATAACTCCGTCGCCGCTTATGGGGTAGGGCGTCATCGCCACACCCCAGAAATTGAGGCCATTGGCAGCGATCTTGCCGGACAGGATATCCTCGTCCAGTTCACCCCCCACCTGATGCCGATGGTCCGGGGAATTCTCTCCACCGTCTACGCCACCTTGCGGGATCCCGGTCTAGTCCGGGAAGATTTGGTCACCATTTACACCGCATTTTATCGCAATAGTCCTTGGGTGCGGGTCCTCCCAGCAGGAGTCTACCCTCAAACCAAGTGGGCGATGAACAGTAATATGTGTTACCTCGGGGTAGAAATTGACCAACGCACCGATCGCGCGATCGTCATTTCCGCCATTGATAACCTCCTCAAAGGTCAAGCCGGTCAAGCCATCCAATGTCTCAACATTATGATGGGTTGGGATGAAACCCTCGGATTGCCCGAACTCGGTTTCTATCCCTAGGAATTAAGGCAAAAGGACTAATGGGATTCTTTCCCCGTTAGTCCTTTTTCCTCCAATTCGGCTTTCTCGTCCTAGATATCCAATGGCATCCTGGGTGTTGGAAAACTCCCGTCCCACGAAAGAACTCGGGGTCATGGCGAGGATGCCACTCCCGTCTAACTTCTCCTGAATGCGACCCATGCAGCGATGGTGCAATCCAGTTGTTGTTGGGAACGTTGCCCAAACCTCATATTCTGGCACCTCCAAGTTAGGGATTTTTTCCAAATAAAATCCTTGGGGGCATTCTTGGGGGTTGATGGAAATATGGTCGTCTTCTAATCGAGTTTCATGGGCGATCGCATCTTGATCGCGCCTCTTTTCTCCTAGATTTCGCAATAGCTTGATATGCTGACAGGGCGGTTTCTGACCTAACTCATCGGGTTTAGTACATTTAAACGCCAGACAGCTACACCAGTCTAGGTTAACCCGGTACTGCTTGCCAGTTTCCAAGTTCGTGCAAATCACGCGATCGCCTTCATATTTGAGATGATACCCCTTAAACTTGGCCCGGGCAATAAATGTGGCCCATCGCCTTCCCGTTGCTTTCGAGACATACAGCGCCCAAGGACATTTGTTTCGCAGCATCATCCGCACGCTGACGATCGCGCTGGCAACATCTTCCAGTACGCAGGCGACTACATTGATTAAATTCTCGTAAGTTTCAACCTCAAGAATGCAGGCAGTCATGGTATAATTCCGTTTAGATTATTGTTTGGCATTACCGGGTTGTCAGCCCGGTTTTTTTTAGTTTCGTCAAACTATAAATCTATAGTAGATGCCGTTTAATAGATTGTCAAGAGGGGTCAAACCCCCGATTTCATCCCCGAGGGAAACGAGTAGCAATGAACGAAAAAAAAGAATTGCATCCCAATTCTCTAAAAAATTTGACCTACCATGAGGGTCGTCCGCAAAAATGGGGAGAAAAGAAGAAAACCCGGAAACTCACCGTCACAGAAACGGGTTGGGAAGGCGTCGTGGCGATCGCCCAAGCGCAAGGTCATAGTGTTAGCGAATTGTTAGAAATGCTAGGCCGAGGTCAACTGTCCTTGCAAGTCAAAGATATCCAGCAATAAAAGGCAATTTCAAAAAAATAGACGAGAGTGACAAACCCCCGCCTGATGACTTAATTAAACACAATAGAGTTCTTGCAGAATGGTCTTAAGATTCTCTTAAGCCCCCCTTTTTAAGGGGGGTTGGGGGGATCTCTAAAGTATTTTGCAAGAGATCTAATCAATGCCATCGCCACACTACCAACAAACCCCCGGATTAAAAACTCAGGGGTTTGTGGCATTAACGATTACTTAGAACCCTTCGGTCCTAATCCCACAGTTCCGGCATAAACCGCCCGATCGCCTAACTCATCCTCAATCCGTAACAAACGGTTGTACTTCGCCACCCGTTCACTGCGACAGAGAGAACCCGTCTTAATTTGACCGGCCCTTGTTGCCACCGCTAAATCAGCGATCGTTGTATCTTCCGTTTCCCCAGAACGATGGGAAATCATTGACCGGAAACCATTGCGAGTTGCCATATCAATCGTTTCCAAAGTCTCCGTCAAAGTGCCGATTTGATTGAGCTTAATCAAAATCGCATTTCCGGCCCCCATATCAATCCCTTGCTTCAGACGAACGTGATTCGTCACAAACAAATCATCCCCGACTAATTGGACGCGATCGCCTAACTTTTGGGTCAACAATTTCCAGTTTTCCCAATCATCCTCATGCAATCCATCCTCAATGGAAACAATCGGATATTCGTCTACTAACTTCGCCAAATAATCGATTAACTCCTTCGGTTCATGAGCACTTCCCTCATAAACATACTTACCATCCTTGTAAAACTCACTGGCCGCCACATCCATCGCCAGAGAAACCTCTTCCCCGGGTTTGTATCCAGCCTTTTTAATCGCCAACATCAAGATTTCTAAAGCCGCTTGATTCGACTCTAAATTAGGCGCAAACCCGCCTTCATCGCCAACCCCAGTCAGCAATCCCTTCTCATCCAAAACACTGCTGAGAGAAGCAAATACCTCCGCACCCCAGCGCAGGGCTTCCTTAAACGAAGAGGCCCCGGATGGGACAATCATAAACTCCTGAAAATCCACATTATTGGCCGCGTGAGCACCGCCATTAATCACATTCATCAAAGGCACCGGCAACAAATTCGCCAGAGGACCGCCTAGATAGCGATAAAGGGGAATCTGGAGGGCATTTGCCCCCGCCTTAGCCGTTGCCAGGGAAACGCCGAGAATGGCATTCGCGCCCAAATTGGACTTATTGGGGGAACCATCTAACTTAATCATGGCGTAGTCGATCGCCCCTTGATCCAGGGCATCCATTTCCGCCAAACTGGGGGCGATTTTGTTTTCGACATTCTCAACCGCCTTCGACACCCCTTTGCCACCGTAGCGCTTCTTATCTCCATCCCGGAGTTCGTGGGCCTCAAAACTGCCCGTCGAAGCGCCACTAGGGACCTGGGCTAAACCCATTGCGCCATTGGCTAAATAGACTTCCGCCTCCACCGTAGGACGTCCCCGAGAGTCGAGGATTTCCCGGGCGCGAATCACTTCAATTGCTGTGCTGTCAATTCCGTTCATGTTTCAGTCTTTCCTGAAATTTCAGATATCTTTGGGCTGAACCTCGGTGAGTTTTTGAGTGGGGCCTCACCGTCAAACCCGTAAAGCAAATCATTGCCTCAACGTTTTACGATACAGCCAACTTTAGGATTGAGGCGCAGATTTAATAATGTTTCCGGATCCGGATCCGAGGCAGTCCTCCCCTCTATGTAAATCAGCAAACCCTTACCCCCAGAGAATGCCAACTCATTTCGGACCGTCACGCAACCGCCCCTTACAATAAGAGAAAGTCAGGAAACTTGGAGAAAGCATGAGAATTTTACACACGATGTTGCGAGTCGGCAACCTGGAAAAATCCCTAGATTTTTACTGCAACGTTCTCAACATGAAGCTATTGCGGCAAAAAGACTATCCCGGGGGAAAATTCACCTTGGCATTTGTGGGATATCGCGATGAATCGGAAGAAGCGGCGATCGAACTGACTTACAACTGGGATACGGACCACTATGAGATCGGGACAGGGTATGGTCATATTGCCCTAGGCGTCGATGACATCTATGCGACCTGCGATCGGATCAAAGCCCAAGGCGGCAAAGTCACCCGCGAACCAGGCCCTATGAAGCACGGTTCCACAGTAATCGCCTTCGTGGAAGACCCCAACGGTTATAAAATCGAACTGATTCAAACCAAACCAGCCTAATCAACCCCTTCAGTCGTTCTCTTCGTTCGTAGTAACGACTTCAGTCGTTCTCTT
>CAYUEH010000145.1:0-10193 GCA_964442465.1 uncultured Laspinema sp.
TGCCCTACCAGAAGGCGATCGAACTGCTCACCGATGGCGCCGTTGTCGCGAAAGCCGCCTAATGCAGCATTGATGGAAAGTTGAGCAGTTCTCCGAACTCATTGACGACTAGGGCGTGTCATCAATCAGCAATTCTCATTTTGACCCGCATCCTGTCCAAGATTGCCAATGACGTCCAATCTTGAACGAAAGAATGGGGCTTTTAATACCAATTTTCAGAAGTTGTGCCATAGATGTCTGTAGGGGAACCCACCCCTAACCCCTCCCAGGAGGGGATGGCTGTTCGCCCTCCTCGGTGTCAGATGTATAGCAAGCATTTTGAAAAATGGTATCTAATACCATTTTCTGTGATCGTTGCTAGACAAGCGTTACAGACCCTTTGTCACCCCCACAGGCATTGGGTACAAAATTGTAGGGGAACCCACCTCCAGACCCTCCCAGGAGGGGGGATTTTTCGCCCCGATAACAAAGAATATAATCGATCCCTAATTTTTCGCTGTTACCCTAAACCTAGAAAATTCCCCAAAGTAAATTCTTGTTAAAAAAGATTGCAATTTGCTCAGAAAGACCAACTGATTTATCTTTGTGGAAATAAGTAAAATTACTGAAGACACAAGAAGCAGAAAACAGTAGATTAGTGGTTGATTATCTGCAAATCTGACGTCGCAACTTAATTTGAAGCCAATTTAAATCTGTCTGCTGCGATGCTCCCAGAGCAATATCATGTTGGTGATTCATTCCAAGGATTGATTGTGTCTACCTCAGGTTCCAAAATTTCAAATCATCAATCTTTCTCACTGTTAAAGGCTTTTGAGGAAGATGTACACAAAATTCACAGTATCAACCAGGGCTGGAAACTCAGTAGCCTGATAAACTTAGAGGTGGACAGAGAATCGCCGATCGCCCGCTCACTGAAAAACTTAAAAAATCGACAGCAAACTCGCCTTTTACAAAATTATGCTCCCCATCATGTCTTCCTTAAACTAGACGAGGAGACTGAGTCAGAAGAACCCCTTTACAGTTTGCGAATTCGGGAACCCCAGTCTGAGCATTGGAATGCTGGACATCTCCCAGTTCGAGTTGCAAAACAGCATTTGACTCCAACTGAAATTCAAAACTTCAGTTAAAGCACTTCAGCATTTCATCTACCCTTCTTGTTTTATGTCACCTCAAAAAATCGGCATCTTGTTCGGAATTTTAACTCTAACCGGCGGTGCTGCACTCTGGCTTACGTCCCAAGGTTCTTCCTCGTCTGGTACTTGGACAATTGATGACGAACTGCGTCGGGGCCAATCCATTCAGCGACAACGAGATGCTGCTATTCGGGACTGCTATGCCAAAGGGGGCGATCGCCTTACTTGTGATTACCGTTGATTTCCTATCAGTTACCACTTGAATACCTAGTTTACTCGAATTGCCATGAATTTTAATGAGGTTTTGGACGTTTTTTGGCAGGAAAATAGCCTAATTCATCAAGTCATTTTATCTCTTTTCATCATCACCGTTATTGGTGAGATTGGCTACTGGTTGAGGAGTCGTACTCAACTGCAATCCACACAAGGCAAAATCAAAGAACTTGAAAGTTTCCTCAAACAATATAGACAGTCTGAAAGCCAATCTAAAAACTACCGAATCCCTCGTAATACTAAAAACTTTCGTTGGTTTACACAGCACCTTGATGGAACATGGATAAACGATAACTTTACCGCCAAAATTGAGCATGGCGACTTTATTATATTACAATATCCTGCGCGTTTATCCCGTTCAGCGTCATCGAGTCCCTTTCGTTTCATTCCCGGAATTCTCATCGGTTTAGGGGTTTTAGGTACCTTCTATGGTATTCAAGCTGGATTAGTTGGGATGTCCGACGTCAGATTAAATGCCGAGACTTCAGAAGTTATCGAATCGACATTTGAGCTTTTAGTCGGGATGCAAACTGCTTTTTCCACATCCTTGATGGGTTTGGGGAGTAGTAGTGTTCTCACCTTCGTTTTGTTTCTCAGCCAAGTCGTTCGCCGTCAACATCTTAGCCAACTCCGACACCGCTTAGATCGGATTGCTTTTCTTCAATCCCCTGAACACTTTTTGGCGCGCTTGAACTTTGACTCAAATGCTGATGCGGCGGAAGCACTCAGTGAAGCCTCACAAAATATCCGTAAACTGAGTCCCGAAGCCATCGGTTCAGCAGTCGCAGACTCCATGAAGCCGACATTTGAGAATATCAGTTCTGCTTTAGTCGAGTTACGCAAAGAAGTTTCACAAGACCGGGAAGAATTATTGAGAACTCTGATTCAAGAACAGCGAGTTCAATTGATTGAACCCATTTTAGAAGAGTTAAAGCAGACATCTAACCTCAATCAACAAACTTTAAACTTAATTGCAGAAAGTTCTCAAGCCGTTCGAGAACTCAAAGATGAGTTAGCCGGAGTAACCACCAGTTTAAGTGGGGCAATTCAGACCATTCAAGAATTCCAGCAAGACACCTTACAAAAACTGGAAGAATTCGCAGAGGGACTCCAATCTATTTTGGCAAACTTCCAGACCGGAACCAAGGAAGTTTTTAATGATATTTCTGTCAAACTTCAAGAAGCAATTCAGTCTAGCATTCAGGGGCTAGATCATCAAAAAACTGCTTTTGAAGCAAGTGCTCAGCAAGCGGCCTCTACATTTAAGGGAATTCGTGAAGAACTTGAGCAGTCTTTAACAACTCAAGGAGAACAACAACGTCGGCTATTATCTGAGTTTACGACGACAATGGAGGAAACGGTCGGAAGTCAAGCTCAACTGATCACTCATGTGGGTGAACAGGCGACAACTGTTATGGAACAAGCCAGCTCTAACCTGAAAGACACCCTTGGAAATATTGATGTTACACTCCAACAAACTCGGCAAACAGTTCAGGAAGAATTAGATAAATTCCGACTTGAATATCAGAGAGGGTTGGTTGAATTTTTTGAAGCACAAGATACGCTGCTAGAAGAGACTCTTGGCAAACAGCGAGAGGGATTAGTTCAAGTCTTGGATAAAACTGATGCTGTGTTCTTGAATGAATATGAACGCCGCCAAGAGTTAGGACAACAAGTGCAAGAACAGATTGTACAAGTTGAGACATTTATTAGTGCTATGGGTTTGACGTCGGGTGAACGTTTAGCTCAACTTCAGGAAATCACAGAGACGTTAGGAGGAGAAGCCGAAAAAATTGATAGGAGTTATTCAAACTTAGTTCAACGCCTCAATCAATCTTTGGCTCAAAGTCATGAGCATTTAGCAACCGAGCTTACCAAAACTCGTGAATCTAACGTCAGATTTTTCACAGAAGCCGATGCAGCAACAGCTAAATTAGCCAATCGTCTTTTGACGGCGGCTAACTACCTAGTTTCTGCATCTTCAACCCAAAAGCAGTATTAGGTCTAGGCTTTCAGCCTTTGCTATGACCTTATTGTGTCAGTTTTTTATCAGCTAACCCTACTTTAACTAAGGATAAATGGAATGGTGCGTTCCCGTTGGTCTAATAACGTCCCTGACTTTGAGGAAGATTCCAGTGTACTCTTGTCAATCGGTGATTTAATGTCGGGACTATTTCTGATTTTTGCTTTGCTCTTTTCAGTGGTTGTCATTAAAATTACTGAAATGAGTGATTCCCGGCGAGTGATTATTGGTAAAGTCATTGAAGCTATGGAGAATAATAATATCAATGTTCAAATCAATCCAGAAACAGGAGATGTTAGCATTCGAGATGGTGTTTTGTTTGATGATGATAGTGCAGAATTAAAGCCAGAAGGAAAAGAATTTTTAGGGGAGTTTATTCCAGCTTATAGCAATGTCATTTTTTCAGAGGAGCGGTTTGAGGAAGAAATTACTCGAATTCTGATTGAAGGACATACCAGTTCTCGGGGAACTTATGAGTACAATATGCAGTTAAGCTTGCTGCGATCGCTCTCAGTGGTTAACCACATTTTTTCAGAGCAATTACCGTTTGAAACGGAGGAAGAGTTAAGGCAAAAAATTATGACAGCGGGACGGGGTGAAATCGAAGCTAATCAAGAAATAGATGACCCTACAGATCGGCGTGTAACGTTTAGGTTCCAGTTCCGAGGGGAAGATTTTGCTGATCTATCGACCCGCTGGAGCGAAGAAAATGATGAATCGAATCCCTAACTGAAATAAAAATCATGACTTTTTCGTTTAATGTCTTTTCTTCAAAAACGCCTTTCACAGAACCAGAACCTCGACAGCTAAAGCATTTGGCTCAGAATCTAGATGGGACTTTTGAATACCAAAATTTATTAAATCTTCCAGATTTTACCGGCGATTCTACGCGGAATTTATCAGAAATAATGGTCGATGTGAAAGCAAGAAAGTTTGGCAGTATTTCTGATATTGAGTGGATTTATTTGGTTTTTTCTAAAGCTGATTGGGATGAGACAGTATCTGCCAATGAAGTCAAACTTACGGCGGCAGCAACTTGGGAAGCAGCCAGCAATAAACCACTGGTTTTGAGTTATTTAGTGTGGATGCTTGCACTATCGTATAGTAGACAAAACGCACTCGCTCAGTCTCTTGTGGATCAGGTCAACTTCTCTCTACTTTCAAATCGACTGCCTGAAAAAACTTCAAAACTATTACGATTTTTGTCTCAAGAAGCGTATGCTGAGATTGCTCAAGAAGCTTGTCGTCAAAATCAGAGTCCAAAAGTATTGTTTGAATCTTGCAAGCTTCCGGGAACTCAAGAAGCTATTGGTTTTACCTTAAATCAGTCGGTTTTGGGATTCAAAAACAGTGATCTGCAAGAGAATCGATCTGGATCTTGGCTCATATCTTGTTTTGAAGATATGTCTGACGATCTTCAGGTCAAACAAGTCACTCTTTTGCTAAGTCATATTGATTCCAGATTCAGTAACTTTCAACCGAGTTTAACGGCTTGGCTACGACAGCATTACTGGCATCGCAGTCCACAATCACGGTGGAACCGTCTCAATTCAGCTGCCCAAAAATCACTAAAACTCTGGATTCATGCGGCGAGTTGGCAGGATTTTCAAAACCTTATCAATACTTTGGTACGACAACTAGAACAAAAACAAGAACTATACCCGAATAATCCTAAAATACCTCAACAAATCAATCAACTCAAGCGTCGAAAAGAGTTTTGGTCGAATTATTCTCAATGTTTTGAGCGATTACGGATTTTGGTTCCCCAAGAGTCCAACCAATTTGTTAAAGGTGAACTCAGACAAGATATTGATGTTTTGGTATCGGATCAAAGTGATCCAACTGAGGTGTGTATTTTTGATTTTGGAGAAAAATATGTGATTGAATTTTTTAGGGGGAGGGGAAGTGAAATGCGCTCTTTAGCAAAGGGGCAAAATCCTCATGTGGAAAAACGCTTGTTTGAGGATAATAATTTGTCAATTTGCTCTCTTCGTAAGTTGGGTGGGGATAAACATGATCATGTTTATCTCTGGCAAGCTTATGCGGAACGCTGGCTTCGGGAACGAGGAATTTCTCCGAACGAAGGAATTCGGATTTGGCGAGGAATCCCTAGACAATATGCACAGTATCGACAAGGAGTAGGTTTAGATTTGCCACCAATGGAACGGCGTCAAACTCGGGAACGCAATTTGCAACAATGGCGAAACACTATGGATCTAATTGAAAATAACTGTCAGAACAGCGTTTAAATAAGGCAAACTATCCATTCTTCGATAACCTTGCCAGACATCTGACACCGAGGAGGGTGCAAACCATCCCCTCGAATGGAGGGTTTAGGGGTGGGTTATCCTACGACTATCTGTAGCGGGACTTTTGAAAATTGGTATAAGTTCAAGAGTGCCGGGGAACTAAAAGGCGACTTACAATTCGTCCATCCTCAATTTTTTCAATCAAAAAATCTCCCCCCATCTGACGCATTAAACGTTCAAAAATAATCAACTCCAACCCCGGCGGACGATCCAACGGTGACGCCACCAGCGGATCTCGATTCTCCCGTGGAGCGCTGAGAATCGCCGGTTGGAAGGCCCCTAAAATACGGGGACTGACTTCACCGCTATCCGTGACCGACAGTTCCACAAACTCCTGATCTCCCTCGCCTTCCTCGGTGATAGAACGATACCAAATATCAATTCGTCCCCCCGTGGGCGATCGCCGACACGCCGCTAACAACACCTCCACAAAAACCAATTCAAACTTAGCCAGATCCGCATAAAGCGTCACATTTTGATCCCGATGCACCTGCATCCAAATCTGTCGTTTCGCCGTCGCCGGTTCAACCCGTTCTAACACCCGTGAAAACAGCCGCACAATAGAAATTGGTTCAGGATTCAGTTGCAAACGCCATTGCTCATACTTCAGCAAATTTACCGCCCCATTGAGATTATCCGACAAGTGACGCAGTAGCTCCTGGTGACGCACCTGTTGAACCGATCGCGCCCGACTATCATCTTCATCTAAACGAGATAGCCCTCCCGTCAAATCCGTCAACTGAGTGAGCTGTTTAATATCGAACCCAATGCCCCGATAAAGCTCCTCCAAACGGTGCTGTTTGTACCAATTGAGGGGGTCAAGGCGATCGCGATAACGATTCAATCGTTTTTCCAATAACATCGCCCGTCGCCCCCAAGCTAACTGGCCCGCCAGCAATTCCAACGCTTCCACCTGACGCTCACCCCACTCCCGTTGCGGCGGATCCGCCACCAAAATCACCCCAGTGGCCCGACTGCTCGTGATCGTTTGCAGAGCGATCGCCCGCAACACCAAGCCTTGCAACGGTTCTAACCAAGTCTGAGTCGCCGCCGGCAGGCGCGTCACCGCCACCGGACCAAACACCCCCTGCCAAGACATCACCTTTTGTAACAGTCGTTCTTTCTTGACGTTAATCTCTTGCCCTTGAGGAATTTGATAGGCATCCTGAGCTACCAACGTGCTGAGACTTGCCGTTTTTAACCCCGGTTCCCAGGTGACTAACCCCACAAACGGAGACTCTAAAATCTCCGCCAGATAATGTAGATGACTCGACTCAGCGGCCTGCCAATTAGCCGCGTTAGCCAAACAATCCAAACCATGACGAATCCCCTTCACCATCTGCTGATTTTGCTGACTGTTCTCCTGAATGGCTTGACTGCGGAGAATTTGCCCCACTTGACGACTCGCTAGAGTCAGTAACTCCCGTTCCGAAGTCGTCCAAACCCGTGACGACGGCTCCGCAATCACCACAAAGCTTTTAGGCAGTTGTCCCGGTTCCGTATTCGCAATCAAGGGCGATCGCACCCCCGCCTCAATCAACAACGGTTGCCAAGAGGTAAAGCGCATATCCCCACCGCCGCGAGTGGAGGCTTCATTAAAATCATCACTCAATTGCAGCGCGATCGCCCCCTCACTATGTTGCAGCAACTGCCAATCCACAAACGAAAGGGAGGGGAACGACTCCCCCACTTCCCAACCTAAACTAGCGGGATAAGCCGACACCAGCTCAATTTGATTCGTCTGTGAATCCGCAGAAAATACCAACACCGGCGCATCATGAAGCCGTTGACTGAGCCGTTCACTATAGCTCTTTAAACTGGTGGCTCCCTGAGGTAAACCAATGGTCAAATCGCGATCAAGTTCAATCTCAGCCATCCGCTCTTGCAGATGAGACAAAGGAGTCGTCAGAGCCACCAACTGAGCGGCCCCGCGAATATAATCCTTCTCCCCTTCCTGCCAAATGCGGGCTTCCGTGCCTTCAACCGAGAGAAACCCTAATAACTTCCCTTTCGAGAGAATCGGCGCCGCCAGCAGCGATCGCGCGCCAATTTGTGCCATCAAACGACTCGTCGCATCGGCTTTTAGAGATGAATAGGCTTCGCCGATGGCCACGAGACGGTTATCACAGAGGGTTTTATGAAAGCCGCTAAACTCCGCCAGAGGAATTTCCGTCGTTTCGCGATTCTCCGCTCCCTGGCGAGAGGTGCTGCCGCGTGTGGTACTCTTACGAAACGAGAGCGAGGCCTGCTCTCGCGTCCGTAACCAAAATAGGGCGCGATCGCCGTCATACCAATAGATATGAGTGCGAGCCGGCAGTAAAAACTGTTGCGTTGTGGCCACGATATTGCGCAGGCGATCGTCAAGGCTTTGGGACTCTTGCAACTGAGACATCATCTCCAACAGCGGCTCATGGGGGCGTTTGAGCCGTTCCCGTTGCTGATCCATTTCCGCCTGATGCAACCCCATCGCCAATTCCCCGAAGAGCATCGACAAGAGCGATCGCTGCTCAACCGAGGGAAAATCGCCCCAGAGAGTTGAGCCTAACACCACAACCCCAAAACACAGATGACGGTGACAGAGGGGAAAAACGACCGTTCCCTGAATCCCATAGCGATGAGCCACCGTTTGCCATTGGCCCGCGCGACTTTCTTCCCGTAAATCCGCCACTTGAACCGGTGCTTGTTGAATCACCGTCTGCTCCATAATATCCCCAGGACTCAGAGCAAACTGTTGGGGCAAACTTTGCTGAGCCATTTGACTCACTTCCCCATCAATTCCTCGTAAGCGATGGCTGAGGCGATCATAAATTCCGATCCAAAGTAGAGCGTAGTTAAACTCAGTGCGGAGATAGTCCAAAGTCGTTTTCACCAGGATGTCAACAGTCTCCTGTTCCCGGAGGGTTTGTAGAGTATGACTGAGGCTAACCAGAGGATTGGCGGAGGTGGTCGTGTAAGTATCTTGCATGAGCCGGGTGGGGGGAGGGAACAGTTCAGGGGGTCACAGACAACGGTGGCGTAAAGGGTCAGTCCGCCGGATAACGATCGCCGTTGATCGTTAATAATCGTTAATACTTGAGAGTGAATGGCTGATAGGTTTTATACATAAAAAATTATTTTTGTCAAGTTTTTTGGAGTGATAGTTTGTGATCCGATACCGTCGAGTTTTAGCCGCTAGCTGCGCGATCAGTGAAGTCCGAAAGTAGGGTTGAATTGAGAAGATGGAGTTTAGGGGATTGACATGAACCTATATCAACAAATTGTGCGTCCGGTTCTATTTGCAACCGCCGATCCCGAATGGTTGCATAGGCAACTCATGGCGAGTTTACGATATGTATCGCGCCAGAGAAGCGTCTCGCCGCCGAACTTTGTAGCCGGAGCGATCGCCTCCCAACTTGAAGCGCAATTTTGTTTTCGCGATGAGCGCCTTGTGCAACGCCTCTGGGGGTTAGACTTCCCCAATCCTCTCGGCTTAGCGGCCGGCTTTGACAAAAATGGCGAAGTGGGACAGTTATGGGGAGCGTTGGGGTTTGGGTTTGCCGAACTTGGAACCGTCACCTGGCATCCCCAACCGGGAAACCCTCCCCCACGACTGTTCCGTCTCGTTGAAGACCAAGCTGCCTTAAATCGCATGGGTTTTAATAATTGCGGGGCCATGACCATGGCCGAGAACTTAATGCAGGTGCGATCGCCGCAACTTCCCAAGATTCCCATTGGCGTCAACCTGGGTAAATCTAAGGTCACCCCCCTCGATGATGCCATGGGGGACTACCGCGACAGTTTTAGAGCCTTACAGGCGTTGGGAGACTACTTTGTCGTTAATGTGTCTTCGCCCAATACCCCAGGACTGCGATCGCTCCAAGCTCCAGAACGTTTGGAGCAAATTTTGAAAACCCTGATGGACATGAATGCAGATGCTAAGCCCATTTTAGTCAAAATTGCTCCAGATTTGGAAACTGGCGAAATCCGGGCCATTCTCGATCTCGCCCTGGGCCTAAAACTCGCAGGAGTGATTGCCACCAACACCACCATCTCCCGCGAAGGATTAAAAAC
This sequence comes from uncultured Laspinema sp., assembly GCA_964442465.1. Taxonomy (GTDB): domain Bacteria; phylum Cyanobacteriota; class Cyanobacteriia; order Cyanobacteriales; family Laspinemataceae; genus Laspinema. The sequence continues at coordinate 9,789 of CAYUEH010000145.1, forward strand.
GCAACGGCTGGCCAAAACCGGAAAATCCCTCCAGGAAGAAGCCGGAGGAATCAGTGGTGCGCCCCTAAAATCTCGCTCAACGGAGGTCATTCGCGAAATTTGGCACTATACCGAGGGCAAACTGCCCATTATTGGCACCGGAGGAGTCGCCAGCGCCGAGGATGCTTGGGAGAAAATTACCGCCGGGGCCAGCCTACTCGAAGTCTACACCGGCTGGATTTACCAAGGGCCAGAAATGTCCAAACAAATCCTGGCAGGACTGGTGGCCAAATTAGAACAACAGGGGTTATCTCACCTCAGCCAAGCTGTCGGACTGGCCCACCAAGGTGAAGTCCCCTAAGATCCCAAAGCCCCTAAGATCCCAAAGCCCCTAAGATCCCAAAGCCCCTAAGATCCCAAAGCCCC
>CAYUEH010000146.1:0-1862 GCA_964442465.1 uncultured Laspinema sp.
TCACGGTAGAGAAGGTGACGGCTTGTGTTATTCAATTCTTATGTGTTCATTTTCGGGTTTCTCCCGGTCACTCTGTTAGTCTATTTTGGCTTGACGCGGTGGCGCTATCAGGCGGCGATCGTTTGGATGGCGATCGCCTCGTTGTTTTTTTATGCCTACTGGAATCCGCCTTATCTGGTGTTGCTGTTGGGTTCCATTGGTCTGAACTATGGGTTCGGCAGGGCGATCGCTGCTAGTCCCATAAGGGGCGATCGGGCGAAATTCCTGCTGATTGTCGGCATTAGTAGTAATTTAGCCCTGATTGGCTATTACAAATATGCGGAATTTTTCCTGAGTTCCCTCAATAGCGTCTTTAACTGGACTTGGCAGAGTCCCGAGATTATTCTGCCTCTGGCGATTTCATTCTACACCTTTACTCAAATCGCCTATCTGGTGGATGCCTACCGGGGAGAAACCAAGGACTCCAAGTACGATTTGGTCACTTACAGTCTGTTTGTCTCGTTTTATCCGCAATTAATCGCCGGTCCGATTCTGCGTCATGATGAACTGATTCCCCAGTTGCGATCGGTCAGGAATTTTATTTTTTCTGATAGAAATTTCGCCCTAGGGTTAACCCTGTTTATCCTGGGATTATCCAAAAAAATGCTGATTGCGGATAATTTATCCCCTTGGGTGGCCCAGGTTTTTAATCATGCGGAGTCGGTGACTTTTCTGGAAGCCTGGATTGGGGCGTTGAGCTATACGTTTCAACTGTATTTTGATTTTTCGGGCTATTCAGACATGGCGATCGGCTTGGGATGGATGGTGAATATCAATCTGCCGATTAATTTTAATTCTCCCTATAAAGCTAGTTCGATTATTGACTTTTGGCGGCGTTGGCATATCACCCTTTCGGCTTTTTTGAGAGATTACCTTTATATTCCCCTGGGAGGTAGCCGCAAGGGAGAAACCCGCCGCATTGGTAATTTAATGCTGACCATGCTGTTAGGGGGTTTGTGGCATGGTGCCGGATGGACTTATGTGGTTTGGGGAGGAATGCATGGGTTATTTTTAGGCATCAATCATGTCTGGCGCAAGCTGGGGATTTCCCTGCCGAAATTTGTGGGAGTGACGGTGACTTTTTTGGCCGTCCTTGCCAGTTGGGTGCTATTTCGGGCGGCTACTTTTCAGGATGCTTTAGAACTGTTCCAGGCAATGACGGGGATGAAGGGGATTATTTTGCCGGATACGTTTCAAGGGCTGTTAGGTTGGATTCCAATTGGAGGAGTTTTTCAGGGATGGCAACCCTTAAGTTACTTGCCCGGTATCGGAGGTGGCTATAGTCTGATTATCTTAGGGATCGTGATGTTGGGGGTGATGAAGTTGCCTAATACGATGCAAATGATTGAGCAGTTTACCCCTAAGATAGTGTGGGGGGTAGGAATAGCGATTTTAGCCACGGCTTGTCTGCTTTCCCTAAATCGAGTTTCAGAATTTCTGTACTTCCAATTTTGAACCGTTATATGAAAGAGTATCAAGGCTATGTTAGGCTCGTTGTGGCTCTGATATTGATGCAAGCTGTTAGTATTAGTTTGTTTAATATTGCTGTCGATCCTTACGGTATTTTCAAGAGTCCAACTTGGATAGGGGTGAATCAAGTCAAGCCAGAAAAAGATAGACAGGTGCGGATGTTTAAGGCTATTGAGGTGATCCGGATTCAACCGAAGATGGTGTTTATTGGGTCCTCTAGGACAGAGTTTGGTCTGGACACCGCTCATCCGGCTGTATCCGGGGTGCAACCGGGGTATAATTTAGGAATTACGGGAGCGAATATCTATGAAGCAAGGCGATATTTTGAACACGCGATCGCTAATAATCCCAAC
>CAYUEH010000146.1:1962-10170 GCA_964442465.1 uncultured Laspinema sp.
TTAGAAGAAGTGACAAACATGGTAAGATTATGCCAGGAAAACCAGATAGAATGTCGCTTTTTCATATCTCCATCTCATGTCACTCAGTGGGAGTCAATTCGGCTATCTGGAGCTTGGGGAGTTTTTGAAGAATGGAAACGGAAATTAGCAGAAATTACGCCAGTTTGGGATTTTTCCGGTTATAACAGCATTACGACCGAACCCCTGAGTAGCACCATGACAAATTATATGGATAGTTCTCATTATCGCCAAGAAATCGGCGATTTAGTCCTGAATCGAATCTTTCAATATAATCCAGAGATAGTCCCGGAAGATTTTGGCGTATTATTAACCCCAGAAACGGTAGAGAATCACTTACAACAAATCCGAGAAGACCGGGAAATATGGGCAGAAAATAATCCGGATGTTATTAGGTTTGTGGAAAATATCTTAAAATAATTAAAGCCTCTAAATTGCCAATTTGTATTACTCAGACTGATATAATCTGATTAATTCATCGGGATTGGATCGGTAGAAAATGAGCGAATATTGAACCAAGCATCCGCAAACAAATTGCCCAGGGTCAGGATACCCTCAGAGTCAAAATGAAGCAAGTCTGGGTGGAGAGATAAATTGCGAGTTTCGACAGCCTGAGTATGGGGAATAGTAGTTTGGACATTGAGTTGAGCCGCTCGCACGATATCCCCGCAACAATTTATCGTGTTATTTGGCTTTTTATGTTGATTTCCAAAGTGAACCATTCCGTAGATAAAGGGCAGATTTGGGCGGTTAAAATCCTGACGAATTGTTTGGATAAAATGGGTGAGGTTAGATTCATAGTTTTGGGCCATTTCCAGATGACTCGCATCGCTTTCTCCTTGCATCCAGAAAAATCCAGAAATTTGGACGGTATAACCCAGAGCAGAGAGATCGGCGATCGCCTGCTCAACCCGATGTTTCATGCGAGGATAGAGGGTGTCTTGATGATCCCCATTGGCATCCAAACCTGGATGCCACTGAGTTGCAAGATTCGTGCCACTTCTGGAATATTTGACCAAGGCGACTGTTTCATTCAACCCATTAGCTAGATTTTGTCCGAGGGAAATTTCCGGTCCAAATCCGACTGAATTTTTCACTTTATGACTATGTTCGGGATGATACCCCTCGAAGGGAGGAACCGGGATAGATGGGTCTGGCTTGAGTACGGGTTCTGTGGGTAATTCCAGAGGAACCCACTCGTCGTTGCGATCGTACCAGAGTACATTTTTTGGGGATTGGCGCAGGCGATCGGGTAAATCATCCAGATTGGACTGGTAACCCACCATATTAGATTGTCCTGCCAAAATAAAGAGTCTGATAAATAATGACTCAGAACGATTCATAGCAATCATTAACAAGCTGTAAATCAAAGCTAAGTGAATTTTACCCTTTAAATTCATACGACTTTTATGATAGCCAAAGCTACAATAGAATCAATAACTACAGTCTTCTATTTTAGGCGAAAATAACCCGTTTTTAACCCTCGGATTCTCGACAGTTTTTAGCCGAGCGGTTTAACAGTTTTTAACAAGCCCCTCACCTGTTCGGAAAATTATGCCATAATAACTGTCAGGTCTTGGCTGCCTGGTACTTGATATGCTAAATCGTTAATTAAAACTGCTTTGTGGCCATTGGTCTGCTGCTTTTGTTCAGGATCAATCCTCAAAGCCTGATTCTGCCTGGACTGTACGTTTTAGGTTTCCCCGGCACCTGGAGGAGATGAGTTCCTATCAACTCTAAACCCCTTTAGGGTCAGGATTATAGGCATTATCACTAACTGATTTATCCGATCAAGTTCGAGCAGGCCAAAGATGTTTTAATCGATTCAGAAATATCTGGGCTGTTTGAGGAGATACAACAAGCGTAGCAACAATTTTTACAAAGAGAATTGACATCAGGCGCGATCGCCGCCTCAGCAAACCTGGCTCGTAGTAAATAGCCAGCCTAAAATATCGCGCTGCTATCATCCCTTTTTGCCTTTTCAAAGGCTTTTGTAGGGCCTTCAACGTCAAATAAAAATACAGGTGGGATAAACTCTGCTTTTTGATATGCTGTAAAGAACTGGGGGCATTAGAAAAAGCTCTTGAAAGCACCAGTAAACAAGCTGATTCTTGACGTAAAATATTACTTGAAATTGAATTAGGCGATAGGCGATACAGGATTTGAACTTGGGGTACAGAAACAAACTTATACCGAGCAGCTAGACGCAAATATAAATCCCAATCCTGTCCACCACTTAGGGATTCATCGAATCCTCCGATTTCCGATAAAGCTTGCCGAGTCATTAAAGGATTCGAGCCATTTTCTAAATAATTTTTTACTAATAAGAGTGGATAAATATCACCCTGGGGGCTTTTATGGAAACCCTGGTATAAAAAATGACTCGATTCATCAATATAATCCGTCCAGCTATAAGCTACGGCTGCTTCAGGATTTTCTTTGAGGGCTTTCAGTTGCAATTCTAATTTATCAGGAGTCCATAAATCATCAGCATCTAAAAAAGCAATATACTCTCCAGAAGACTTGGCAAATCCAAGGTTTCGGCTTTGGGGAGCGCCAGAATTTGGGAAAGAAAAGACTTGAAGTCGCGAATCTGTAAAGCTAGAGATAATCTCCAATGTTCTATCCGTAGACCCATCATTAATGACAATCAACTCAAAATCTTGAAAGGTCTGATCTAAAACCGATTCAATGGTCTCTTGAATAGTTTTTTCGGCATTATAGGCGGGAATAATCACGGAAATAGTTGGCATCTTATTTTCCCTCGGCTTTGTCTATCGTTCCGGATTGACCCCGTTTAAGATGGTTCATCCAATAAAAGGAACTCATCAGACTTCCCTGATAAAACTCCATTTCAAAGGCGGGAATCAGTTCCTTTTTGAGCTTGTCCCCATACTTCAACTGCTGCTGAACCATGCGGCGCAGATTCCCCAAAATTGTCCTCACCCAAATGGCTGGCTTTTCCCTTGTCCTAGCATTAATCATCCTTAACTGACAAGTGGCTAACCCACAGGCGCGTGCTAAGGATAACAAATAATCTCGTTCCAGTCGCCACTGGGGAATTTGATGATTGATATGCATGGCGGGATTGTACCAAATTTCCCACCCGGCTTTGTGCAAATATAGCAAGACTTCGTAATCTTCTCCCCGCGCTAAAGCCTCTTTTTGACTGCCTGCGAGTAGGGGTGTATCCGGTACAGCATCGCGCCATGCTTGTTTGCGAACGACTAATCCCGCAGAGGGAGGCAATCTTAAGTTGTCTGGGTCAAAGAGAAAGGCTTTAGGGCCATGTTCGCGAATGGCTAAAAATGGGGCAATCTTTTTAAAGTTTTCCGGGGGGTTGACTTCAAATTCTCCGTGAATTTGGCCGCTAAATGCACCCCCTTGCGGATGATGAATTGCAAAGTCATAAGCTGCCGCGATCCAGTCCGATGCCGGGATGTTATCATCATCTAAAAAAGCGACATAAGTTCCCTTGGCTTCTTGGATGGCACGCCCTCGGGCAAAGGCGGGTCCTTGGCGCTCTTCAAAATAGTATTCTAGGGGATAGTTTTGCTGCCAATTGCTTTGATAGTCTTTAATGACTTGAGCGGTGTGGTCCCGACTATTGTTATCAATAATGATAATTTCCCACCTAATCTTTTCCAGATTGACTTGATGACAGAGGGCCTCTATAAGCTGGGGGATTCGAGTCGCACTGTTATAGGTGGGGATGGCTACGGTTACGTCTACTAATGGGTCATCCATGACTTGAAAATTGGGTGTTACCATAAAATCATCAGGATATTCTATCAATTATGGGAAGATGGATGGATAGCAGGCATGACGTTGGTTTGAGCAGATTTTATCGGGTTTTCCGGCTTCAAATATCCGTGACGCCACAGATAGAAAAAACTGTTCAAACTACTGACTAATAACTCTCGTTCGCAAGCGGCGATCGCATCGGGTGTTTCAATCCCATATTTCCAAATATGCCGAATCAGTTTCCGCAAGTCATTGGCAAAATACGCACAGGTAAAAAGCGGCTTTAATATCGGGTTAACCCTGACCATTCGCGTCACATAACGACTCAAACCAATCCCTCTAAAAAATGGAATTAAATACTCCGGTTCCAATCGGTGACGAGGAATTTTATGGACGATTTGCATCGCTGGATTATACCAAATTTCCCAATCTTGCTTTTGAATATAGGAAAGGGCCTCAATATCTTCTCCCGTGAGCATACTCCCAGGAGTTCTACCACTGAGAATGCAATGTTCTGGAACGCTTTCCCGCCAGACTTGCGTGCGGACCACCAATCCGGCAGAGGGCGGCAACAGGTTCTTATCCGACTGATAAAGTAACGGTTTTGAACCCCGTTGGGTAATCGCTAAAAAAGGCATCAATCGCTGAAAATTATGGGGCGGTTCACTTTCAAACTCCGGAGAAATTAAACTCCCATAAGCTCCCGCTTTCGGATGTTCTTGGGCAAATTTGTAGGCAGCGGATACCCAATCTTTTGCCGGGATATTGTCATCATCCAAAAACCCAATTAATGGACTCTTCACCTCTTTTACCGCCCGGTGACGCGCATGAGCAGCTCCCTGTAAAGGTTCAAAACAATACTGTAGCGGTGCAATCCCCTGAAATTGCTTTTGATAGTCTCTAACGATTTGAGCCGTGTTGTCGGTACTGTTGTTATCCACCAACAGAATTTCCCAAGAGAACTCTTCGGTGTTGACTTGAGTCAAAAGTGCCTCTAACACTTCTGGAAATCGATGTCCCCCGTTATACGTGCAAATCACGACGGTTAGATCAGCACCCATATCTTCGATCCTCCCTGTTCCTAAAAATATTAAGTTTTATCTGACAGATTTATAGCGTTTCTCATCTCCATAGGTACAGCCCTCTTAATCACCCCTTCAGGTTATTTCATGTAGAGGCGCGAGAGCGATCGCCTGTCCATAAGAGCAATTGAATCACCCCTTCAGGTTATTTCATGTGGAGGCGCTTCCCGAAGCGCCCCTACAAATACACCTTGACAGGGCTAGGTATTAAATACCCATTAAGACAGTTTTGAGTCCCGGTAAATTGTATCCCCTGCCACAAGTAGCCTATGAATTCTCATCAAGCAAGTGGCGAGGGGATTTTCCAATTTTTCGGTGAAGGGTCCGCTTGCAGGGTCTTACCCCCTATCCTGGATCGTACCCCAATTGGGTCAGAGAATTGACTCCTTCCCCTAGATTGTTCTAGAGAATCCTCTCCCCCTTCACATCGATCGTCGCCTCATCCACAAATAGACTCCGGATCGGTTCAGTCTTCACCGCTTCAACCGAATCTTCACTCGCTTCTGGCGCTTCAGACACCGGGATCACCGGCTTTTGCTTTTCTTCCTTGGGAACCGGCGGTTGGTTATCAAACACCAATTTTGTCGGTCCTCGGTCAATGTAAATCGTATCCCCCGCCACAAATTTCTCCTCTAATAACAGAGTGGCGATCGGGTTTTCCAACTCCCGTTGAATCGCCCGTTTAAGCGGTCTGGCCCCATAAACTGGGTCATATCCAACTTCGGTGACATAATCCAACGCCTCCTCCATCAGATGCAAAGAAATTTTTTGTTCCGCCAACAGCTTCTCCAACCGCTTCACCTGAATCTTGACAATTCCACTCAACTGCGATCGCGTCAAAGCATGGAACAAAATAATCTCATCCACCCGGTTCAAAAACTCCGGACGAAAATGCTTCCGTAGGGCCATCATCACCCGTTTCCGCATTTCCTCATAGCGAGTATCATCCCCCGCCAAATCCAAAATATGGTCACTGCCGATGTTACTCGTCATCACGATGACTGTATTTCTAAAATCCACCAACCGCCCTTGGGAGTCAGTGATTCGACCATCATCGAGCACCTGCAACAAAATATTAAACACATCAGGATGAGCCTTTTCCACCTCATCCAACAACACCACCGAATAAGGATTCCGGCGCACCACCTCCGAGAGTTGGCCCCCTTCGTCATAGCCGACATACCCCGGAGGCGCACCCACTAACCGAGAAACCGAGTGTTTCTCCATGTACTCGGACATATCCAAACGCACCAGGGACTCCTCGGTGTCAAATAGCACCTGAGACAAAGCCCTCGCCAACTCGGTTTTACCCACCCCAGTGGGTCCCATAAATAGAAATGAGCCGATCGGGCGTCCGGGGTCCTTCATGCCGGCCCTGGCGCGCCGAATGGCCGCTGAAACCGCCGCAACCGCTTCTTGTTGACCAATCACCCGCTGATGGAGGAATGATTCCATTTGCAGCAATTTTTGGCGTTCCGATTCCAATAGGCGGTTAATCGGAATCCCCGTCCATTTGGCGACAATTTCGGCAATATCCGCTTCGGTGACTTGTTCGCGCAGTAAAGTAGAGCCACTGGCTTGTAATTTCAGCAGTTCCGCTTCCTTGGCTTCGCGATCGCGCTGTAACACCTCCAACTTGCCATATTTCAACTGCGCCGCCTTGTTCAAGTCATAGTTGCGTTCGGCCTTTTCAATCTCCACGCGCAACCCATCTTCCTGTTCCTTGAGCGCATTAATGGCATTGAGCAAATCCTTCTCCATCTGCCATTGATTGCTCAATTGCTGCTGCTTTGCCGTTAGGGTAGCCATCTCCTGGGTAATCCGGCTTAAGCGTTCCTGAGAAGCGCGATAGGCACTGGTTCCCACCACCCCCGCGCCTTCTCCTTCCAGGGAGAGTTTTTCCATTTCTAACTGCATCAACCGGCGATCGGCGGCTTCTAATTCCGTGGGTTTGGAGGTAATCTCCATTTTCAGTTTGGCTGCTGCTTCATCTACGAGGTCGATCGCCTTATCCGGCAAAAAGCGATCGCTGATATACCGATTCGACAAACTCGCCGCTGCCACCAATGCCGCATCCAGGATTTTTACCCCATGATGCACCTCATAACGCTCCTTCAACCCCCGCAAAATGGAAATGGTGTCATCCACCGTAGGTTGATCCACCATCACCTGCTGGAACCTGCGTTCTAAAGCGGCATCTTTTTCGATATATTTGCGATATTCATCCAGGGTACTCGCCCCAATACAGCGCAATTCCCCCCGGGCTAACATCGGTTTAAGCAGATTTCCCGCATCCATCGTCCCTTGTCCTGCACCCGTTCCGACTACGGTATGCAATTCATCGATAAACAGGACAATTTGACCATCGGAGTCGATGACTTCCCGCAGAACCGCCCTGAGTCGGGCCTCAAATTCCCCGCGAAACTTGGCCCCAGCAATTAGACTGCCCATATCCAGGGAAATCAGTTGCCGATTTTTCAGGGATTCGGGGACATCTCCATTGACAATCCGTTGGGCTAGGGCCTCGGCGATCGCAGTTTTACCCACCCCTGGTTCTCCGATTAACACGGGATTATTTTTGGTCCGGCGGGAGAGGACCTGAATCACCCGACGAATTTCTTCATCTCGGCCAATTACGGGGTCAAGTTTGCCTTGTTTGGCTTGTTCGGTGAGGTCCCTTCCATAGCGTTCTAAGGCTGCATATTCGGTTTCGGGAGTTTGGTCCTTGACTTTGGCACTTCCCCGGATTTCTTTAATGGCTAAATCCAGTTGTTGTTGCTCAAACGGGGTGCGTGCGTCCACCGTAGAGGCTTTCAGGGCGCGCCTTCCGAGGCGATCGTCCTCGGCAAAAGCCAGTAAGATATGCTCGATGGAGATAAATTGGTCTTCGAGATTTTGCCTTGCGATTTCGGCTTTATCTAATAACTGATCTAACCCGCGACCGAGGTAAAGTTGGCTGGTATTGCCGACTTTAGCTTGGCGCGAGGCAAAGGTACTAATTTGTTGTATGAGTTTCTCTGGCAGGATTCCGGCTTTGGTAAGGATCCGCTGGGCGAGTCCTTCCGGTTGTTCTAAAAGGGCGATCGCTAAATGTTCGACTTCGAGTTGCTGATGTTTGTAGCGACGGGCGACTTCTTGGGACTTGACAATCCCTTCCCAAGCAGGGTCTGTAAATTTGCTGGCGTCAGTAGGCTGCATCTTTTAAGTGCTGTTTGCCTCCAAAGGTAGTCTTTAATTTAAACAGTTAACCGGCTGCAAGTCGCATCCGGACTCTATAGCTATGGTATCTTATCGGAGTTTTTCACCCCGGTCACCGTTCCCAGGAAGGATCAAGAGGGAGATTCTTCCGGTGTTCGTAGTAACG
>CAYUEH010000147.1:0-10134 GCA_964442465.1 uncultured Laspinema sp.
GTCCGGTATTGGAACGAATCCATCCCGATGGACAATATGCGATCGGACAAGACTGTGACATTTACTGGCGAGTACCGGAACCCCCAGAAAAAGGTGCAGAGGCCCCCGATTGGTTCTACGTGCCCAATGTTCCGCCTAACTTAGATGGGGAAATTCGCCGGTTCTATGTGTTGTGGAGAGAATACATTTCACCCTCAATTGCCCTGGAATTTGTCTTGGGGACTGGGGAGGAAGAACGCGATCGCACCCCACTCAACAGAAGCGCAGATGCACCCCGACAAAAACCCGGTAAGTTTTGGGTGTATGAAAAAATCCTCAAAATTCCTTACTATGGAATTTATGAAATCAAAACTGGAAATTTAGAGGTTTACAACTTAAGCAACGGGTATGATTACCAAAAACTAGAACCGAATGAGCGGGGACATTATCCCATCTCCCGATTAGGCATAGAATTGGGACTGTGGCAAGGCCGTTACCAAAATCAAACTCAACTCTGGTTAAGGTGGTGGGATGACCAAGGAAATCTGTTGCTAACTGGATCAGAACGTGCTGAAATTGCACAGCAACGAGCCGATCGCGCCGAGCGTTCCCAACGAGAGGCTATCCCCCGTTTATTAGGGATGGGGTTGACTCCAGAACAGGTAGCTGAAGCCCTGAATTTGACCGTAGAACAAGTCCGAGAAATAAGTTAAAATTGAATCATTTCATCCGCAAATTGAAAGTGCGTTTTATAAAAAAAACGCGCTTTTTTCTGTATTTGAGATATAATATCAAACCCGGTGAATTAATCTAAAAGACCATTCCTTCCTCTTCTCCCCCTGTCCTTTTAGGGAAGGGGGTTGGGGGGTTAGGTCAGCGTTCCTAATCGAGCAAACCTGATATAATAACCAACAACAAATGACATAAGACAAATGACAAATGACAAATGACACCCGACAAATGACCAAACAAGAATATCTATGGAACTACGACAACCAGGCGATCGCCGTTGCCTATCAAACCGTAGGACAGGGGATGCCTCTGTTATTACTGCCCGCTTTCAGTACCGTGTCCAGTCGCGATGAGATGGGGGGGATGGCGGAACGGTTGTGCGATCGCTTTGAAGTCGTGGCATTGGATTGGCCCGGGTTTGGAGACTCGGACCGCCCCGGGGTCCAGTATGGACCGGAATTTTACCATCAGTTTCTGGGGGATTTTGTGAGTTCGGTCTTCCCGGGGCCCGTTGCCATTGTGGCGGCAGGACATGGGGCCGGATATGCCATGAAATTGGCGAAAACCCACCCCGAAAGGGTTTCCAAGGTGGTGTTAGTCGCTCCTACTTGGCTGGGACCCCTGCGGATTATGGGGGTGCCGGAACCTGTCCGGGATTTGGTGAGGGAAACCGTGCGAGCCCCAGGACTTGGTGAGTTTCTTTACGACTTGAATACTCACCCGGCGTTCCTGGAATTTATGTATAAACAGCACGTTTTTGTGGATCCCGCCAAGTTGACCCCGGAATTTATTGCTCAAAAGCGCGACAGTACCCAACACCCAGGGGGCAGATTTGCCCCGGTTGCCTTTGTGACGGGGACTCTGGACCCGGCAGGCGATCGCCAGGAAATATTAGCCCAATTTCAACCCTTACCTGTTGCGGTGAAGGTGATTATTGGCACCTTGGCCCCCTCGGGTTCTCAGTCGGTGATGGAGGCAGTCGCCCAATTGCCTGGGGTGGAATCGGCGCGGGTTGCCGGTTCCCTGGGAATGCATGAAGAATTTCCGGAGGCGGTGATGGAGGCGATCGGCGACTTTTTATAATAGGTGGCGGTTGGCGATGGCCCAGGCATACTTATAGAGTCGGGTCTATACCCGAGTCTGTATGCTACGGCTTGATTTAATCTTAAAACTTGCCAACAATTTGCAGGATCCGGTCCACTTGGTTCTATGATAAATTCTTGACATTATAGTGGACGGGGATGAAACCGACTCCTCTACTCCTGCTAATTCCGACGCCTACAACCCCGGATTGCCCTGGGTTTGACTCGATTCTACTCTCAACAAAGTTAAATATTGTTACAAGAAGTTTTTTCAGGATTAAAACTGTGGTATAAATAGTTACGATGAAGTGGGGTGATTCCTACTTCAACACCCCCTAGTTGTGTAAATCGGTAAATTTTGTTGAAGTTGGAGCGTAATAAAGATGGTAGAATGCGGTCTGCGGGTTTCAGTCAAGGGGAAATGACTGGCTGACGATCCTGCCCAGGGATGAAAAATCGGCTATTTATTTCGGATTTAAAGATACAGGGTTTATTGTTTTAATAAAAATAAGGTAGGATTTTCCTATCTCGTTATTAATAAAAATTCTCAATAGATAGAGGTAGACTATGAAAGGACTCGGGATGTTGCACAAGGCACAGGGATATCGGAATCCAAAGGATACCTGGTTTAGTTATTTTGGGGCAGCGACTCAACCTAACCGAACCGGGGAGATTTCCCCGCCTTGCAATCCCAAAGATGGAACGGGATACCGTCCTTTATCCATCGCCCAAGCGGGCGATCGCCTGCGAGTGAGTCAGATCAAGGGGGGAAATTCCCTGAACACCTATCTGGAAGAAATGGGCGTGAGACAGGGGACAGAATTCGTCGTCATCGATCGCAGCGCCAGTGGATCAGCGATTGTGATGATCGGGGATCAGCAGATTGGGTTAGGGGCTGGGATGACCGGGAATATCCTTTGTGTGGATTCGACTCAGGGCGGCGCAGAGGTTCCAGAAATTGTCCCCCCCCACAAAGGGCTAAAAACCCGGTTGCGAGAGATTGCGGTGGGTGCAAAAGGGCGAATTCTCGGCTATGAACCGACAAACCGCTGCTATAAGCGCCGACTGCTTTCGATGGGATTAACCCCAGGAACCGAGTTTAAAATTATTCGCCACGCCCCCCTAGGGGACCCGACGGAAATCAAAGTCCGTGGATTTAGCCTAACCCTGCGGAAAGACGAAGCCGATGCACTCTGTATAGAAAAGGTAGACCGATGAAGCACCCGATTATTGGCCTGTTAGGAAACCCGAACTGCGGAAAAACTTGTCTGTTCAATGCTTTGACCGGATCGAACCAGCGCGTCGGCAACTGGCCGGGGGTCACGGTGGATCGCAAGGATGGCACGTATCGCGATGGCAATCGGGAGATCACCGTGGTGGATCTGCCTGGGGTCTATTGCCTGGATGCGGAAGATGATGAAACGGGACTGGATGAACTGGTGGCCCGGGATTATCTGTTGTCCGGGGAAGCAACGGCGATCGTTAATATTGTAGATGCCTCGAATTTAGAGCGCAATCTCTATCTGACAACGCAATTAATCGAGATGCGTCTGCCGATGGTGATCGCCTTGAATATGATGGATGTGGCGAAAGAACGGGGGATGAACATTGATCCCGTGCTCCTGTCGGAACGCTTAGGCTGTCCGGTGATCCCGATTATCGCCACCAAAGGGGAAGGGTTGAGTGTCTTGCGGGATGCGATCGCCCAACAACTAGACCGTCCCACCCTGCCTCAAGCTTACGTCCCCTATCCGGCGATTCTGGAACAAGCCTTTTTAGACATTGAAACCGCGATCGCCGACCGAAAAATCACCGTTGCACCGCGATGGGCCGCCCTCAAACTGTTGGAATATGACGATCGCGGCGCATCGGTTTCCACGGATACCGAACTGGACCGGATCATTGTCACCCACCGGCGCAAAATTCATCAGGTTCTGGAAGAAGACCTCGATATTATTATTGCTGACAGTCGGTATAGTTACATTCACCAAATTACCCAAGGGGTCACCGAACGCCAGGGAGAAGTGAGTGCGAGTATTACCGAAAAAATTGATCGCATTGTCCTGGATCGCTGGTTGGGAATCCCCATCTTTTTAGGGGTGATGTATCTGATGTTTTTGTTTACCATCAACATCAGCAGCGCCTTTATCGACTTTTTTGATATTCTCGCTGGCGCTATCTTCGTGGACGGATTGGGCCGGTTCCTGGCCAATATTGGCACTCCCGGATGGTTGGTGGCCCTGCTGGCCGATGGCGCAGGGGGCGGGATTCAAACGGTTTCCACCTTTATTCCCGTGATTGGATTCCTGTTTTTGTTCCTGTCGCTTTTGGAAGATTCTGGGTATATGGCCCGGGCCGCTTTTGTCATGGATCGGTTCATGCGGTTTGTGGGACTGCCGGGGAAATCCTTTGTGCCGATGTTGGTGGGATTTGGCTGTAATGTGCCGGGGATTATGTCCAGTCGCACCTTGGAAAATCCGCGCGATCGCCTCCTCACCATTGCCATGAATCCCTTTATGTCCTGTGGGGCGCGGTTACCCGTTTATGCCTTATTTGCCGCTGCCTTTTTCCCCGTTGCCGGTCAAAATATTGTGTTCGGGTTATATATCATTGGTGTACTCGCGGCGGTGGTGACGGGGTTAGTGTTGAAGCAGACCCTGTTGCAGGGAAAACCCTCCACCTTTGTCATGGAACTCCCTCCCTATCACCTTCCTAGCTTGCGCGGGGTGGCCATTCATACTTGGGACCGCCTCCAAGGATTTATCTTGAAAGCGGGTCAAATTATCATTATTATGGTGATGGTTCTAGGGGTGTTAAATTCCGTGGGGGTTGACGGGTCTTTTGGGAACCAAGATAGCGATCGCTCAATTTTGAGTGTCACCAGTCAAGCGATTACCCCAGTCCTTTCCCCCATGGGAATCCAGCGCGAGAACTGGCCCGCTACCGTGGGGATTTTTACCGGAGTGTTTGCCAAAGAGGCGTTAGTGGGGACTTTGGATTCTTTGTATAGTAACCTGGCGCAACAACGGGCGACTGGGCCGGATGAAGCCAGGTCCGAGGAATTTGACTTCTGGGGACAAGTCCAAGAAGCCTTTGCCACCATTCCTGCCAATTTAGCGGAAGTTCCTGCGGCATTGCTTGACCCCCTCGGGTTAAATATCCAAGACTCCTTAGACACTGACGAGATAGGCGCAGAAACGGGAATTGTCGTGGGTACGTTTGGGGAAATGAACGCTCGCTTTCAGGGTCAAGCTAGTGCCTTTGCTTATCTGTTGTTCGTCCTCTTATATTCTCCCTGCGTTTCCGCTATTGCTGCGATTCATCGGGAAACCAGTCTGCGATGGACCTTGTTTGTGGCATTCTGGACCACTGGTTTGGCTTATGGGAGTGCGGTGATGTTCTATCAAGTGGCAACTTTCTCAGAACACGCGATCGCCTCCTTGGGGTGGATTGTGGGGGTGGTGCTATGTGCTATTGGCAGTGTTGTCCTGATGAAACTCTCCCGACCCGTTTTGCCGGTTAAGGGGTGAAGGCGATCGGCAGCAGAAATAGCAGGTAGACCCGAAACCCAAATTCCGGGTCGATCCCCCCAAACCCCCCTTAGAAAGGGGGGCTTAGAAAGAGGGTCTCAGAGGATTTGGCAAGCAGTCTATTCAGGTCCATAGCAGAAATAGCAGGTAGACCCGAAACCCAAATTCCGGGTCGATCCCCCCAAACCCCCCTTAGAAAGGGGGGCTTAGAAAGAGGGTCTCAGAGGATTTGGCAAGCAGTCTATTCAGGTAAATCTGTTTACCCCTTACCTTAATTCTAACGAACTCGCTCAGGGTTCTAAAAGTAGGCATTCTCTCTTCTGGATGAGTCAGAAAAGATGATATTAACGAACATTCAAACCTATTTATCCCAACAGGGTCAAGCCTCCCTGGGGCAACTGGAACAGCATTTTCATGTTGATTCCCATGCCTTGAGTCCCATGTTGGAGAAACTGATTCGGAAAGGGCGGGTGGAAAAGATAGTCTCCTCGAATCGGTGTGGCAGTTGTGGCAGTTGCGCACCAGAGACCCTGATTATTTATTACTGGGTAAAAGGGGACTGTCCCGCCACGGAAACGTTCTCTCCCCCTTGTCCTGATTCACGATAATTGAGTCAGTCGGGAGGGAATTCCTAGCCATAAAAACAATTTATTGAGAGGGTTTGTCATGTCCGCTTGACAAATCCTCTCAATTAACTACATCGCGTCCAAATCATTCTGACCCTAGAATGTAGTGGGAGCGTCTCGCTCCCTTGCCACATAGGGAGCGAGACGCTCCCACTACAGGAGGAATTTCTAATTCATTGAGACTGGCGAGACAGGACAGGAAACCGGGTTTCTGGCCTAGATTGGGTGTGAATTGCCACAGATGTTGCTAAGAAACCCGGTTTCTAACCGTTGCTATAACACCCGACTCTATTGAGTAACCTGCCCCGGATCAAAAGTTACTGGTATTTGTTCTCAATAAACAAAACTTATTTGATTGAATTATATCAGGAAATCTGACCGAAGTGTTGGGATTAAAGTTTTGTTAAAAATTTAGTAAAATCTTGCTAAAATCTAGACAAAGTTTTATTCTAAGACTAGAAAGTTTTATCCAGGGTGAACTTTTGGTCCTGAAGCCATCGGCGATAATGGATTGAAAAAGACCCGGGGGCTAGGGGAGGAAAAGGAATGGTTAATCAAACGGTAACGGCTGGAACTGGAACGGTTAAATTAGTCCAGGCAGTTGAGGGGTGTGTGCAATTGCGGGCGGGGGATGGGACGGGTATTCTTTACCTGAATTTGCTCGGGCATCAGGTGGGACAAGAACCGGGAATCGTGGCGGTTTCTACGGAGGAAAAAACAGGGGATTTAATTATTGTCTTTAATCCTAATATGATTCCCCTGATTCAGGTGCTAGAAATGCTGCAAGAGTGGGGTATTACGGGGATAAAAAGCGACGCGGACCCGGTAAAGCAAGTGGGGAATTTTCTGCTCCATCATCAAGAATTGGAGACATTGGCCCCGATGATTGCGGGGATGTTGGTGACTCAGACTCTGAAACTGCGGGGGGGATGGGCGTTACTGGGGAATCTGATCGCGGCGAGTGTGACGCGACAGGCGATCGCCCAGTTGGAGCAAAACTCCACCGATGCTGCTGTGCTCACGATGCCATTGATGGCAACTCCGGCACCGACTGCCTCTCAATCCGTGGTGAAAGCACCATCGGGAATGGGAGTGGAAATCGTTCATGCCATTCCGGGACGAGTGCGGTTGCGGGTGCCCACCATTGCCCAGGATAGCACTTGTGCCGATCGCCTGCAAACGGCCCTTTCCGCCCAACCCGAAGTTACCGAAATCCGCCTCAATCCCCTCACCGCCTCGATTGTGGTTCAGTATGAAATGGCTGCCGGATTAGATGAATCCTGGCGATCGCACCTAGTGGAGATGATTCAAGAGGCGATCGCTGATTTACCCCAGGAAACCCCCACCCCCGAACCCGATTCCCCGGAAGAACCTGACTATCCCGAAGAAACCCCTGGAGTCGCCGAAGTAGAACCGGATAGGATTTTAGCCCAGGA
The DNA here is from genome assembly GCA_964442465.1 of uncultured Laspinema sp. GTDB lineage: Bacteria > Cyanobacteriota > Cyanobacteriia > Cyanobacteriales > Laspinemataceae > Laspinema. The sequence continues at coordinate 7,386 of CAYUEH010000147.1, forward strand.
TGCTGACGAGGATACCTTGAATTATTTTAACCCTTGTTTTGCGCGGGCCTTTGTGAATGCCATGATGAATCGGTTTATGGGGGCGTCGGTGTAATCCCACGGGTTAGAAACCGGGTTTCTTCACAAAAACTGTGGCAATTCACAACAATTTACGCCAGAAACCCGGTTTCTTGTCCTGTCGTTATACGCTGTAATCGCACCGAGGAGAACCAAAATGATAGCCGAGATAGAAATTTGGAACCAATCCAGGAATCCCCTCGCCGAAGTGACGCAGACTTGGGTTGCCTGTACCTTAGTTCATGCCATCCCGGGACGAGTCAGGTTTAGAGTCCCGCGCCTCGCCCGCGATCGCCCCTATGCCAGTCGCCTGGAACAAGCAATGGCGAGTCAACCCGGGGTGATTCAAGTGCGCGTCAATCTCACTGCCGCCTCCATTGCCATTCAGTACCAAACCCAGGGAATGAGCGATGAAAGAAGGCGATCGCAACTGGTGAAAGTGATTCAACAAACCGGGCAACTCCAGCAGTCCCCGGGACGTGAGAGCAACCCCGTCATTCCCGAACTTCCGGCACCAGAACCCGAGGGTCATGATATCAAATGGCCTGCCATTGCCACCCTGCTGGCGATTCTAGGCGGTCCTCTGGGCTTGCCGATTCCGCGAACCCTGATGGCGGGAAGCGTTGCCTGGGCTGCTTTACCCGTGGCTAAACGGGCGATCGCCAGTGTTTTAGCCGAACGCCGCCTGAATATCGACTGCTTGGATTTGATGGCGATCGCCCTGTCATCTCTACGCGGAAATTTGCTCACCCCTGCCTTAGTCATGACCCTGCATGAAGTCGGGGATACCATCCGCGATCGCACCGCCCGGTCCTCTGCCGCCCGGACTGCGGACCTCATGGACACCATCGGGCGCTTTGCCTGGGTGGAACGCCGGGGAGAAAAACAGCAAATTCCCGCCACCGAGGTCGAAATTGGGGAAACCGTCATTGTCTATCCCGGGGAACAAATTCCCGTGGATGGCATTGTCTTACAGGGAACCGCCACCATCGATCGCCAAAAACTCACCGGCGAATCCATGCCGATTGTTGCTGAAAAGGGAACTCAGGTTTATGCCTCCACCCTGCTGCGGTCCGGGGAATTGTATATCCAAGCGGAACGAGTTGGGGCCGCCACCCGGGCAGCCGCGAGTTTGGAATTAGTGAGAAAAGCCCCAGTCCATGATACCCGCATGGAAAATTACGCCGCCAACATCGCCGATCGCGCCGTTTTGCCTGCGGGAATCTGGGCCGCCCTCGTGTGGGCTCTGACTCGGGACCCGGGACGGGCAGCAGCAATTCTCACCTTAGACTTTGTGACGGGAATTCGCGTTTCCGTCCCCACCAGCTTTATGGCAGCCCTGACTCATGCCACCCGACATGGGATTTTAATCCGCAGTGGACGCGCCTTGGAACAATTAGCCGAAGTGGATACGGTGGTATTTGACAAAACCGGCACTCTCACTCAAGGGAATGTGTCTGTGGTTCGCATCACCACCGCATCGGAGGCAATTTCCGAGGCGGAAGTGCTGGAGTTGGCTGCTGCTGCGGAACAACGGATTTCTCACCCCGTAGCCGAGGCGATTGTGGCGGAGGCCGAAAACCGGGGAGTGAGACTGTTGCCTCGGGGAGAATGGCACTATGAGGTCGGTTTGGGCATCCAGGCGGAGATTGCAGGACGAACGGTTTTAGTCGGTAGCGATCGCTTCTTGCGCCAGTCTGGCGTGACGGTGAACTGTCTGACGGACCAGCAACGGCGATGCGATCGCGGATTGGACTGTGAGCAATCAGATTGTGCGCTCAATGTCAACTGTTCTTTAATTTACGTCGCTTGTGAGGGCAAATTCCAAGGCGTCATCGAATATGCGGACCCCCTGCGCCGGGAAACTCCCAGGGTGATTCAACAGTTGCAGTCCGAATATCACATTCAGGTGCAGATGCTGACAGGAGATGAACGTCCCCGCGCCCTTGCTGTTGCCGAAAAACTGGGGATTCCCGCCTGTCATACCCATGCCGAAGCCTTTCCCGAACAAAAAGCCGCCCTCGTGCGAGAATTACATGAATCGGGGAAAACCGTTGCCTTTGTGGGGGATGGGTTAAATGATTCCGTTGCCTTAGCTTATGCGGATCTGTCCGTGTCCTTTGCCAACGGATCCGATGTAGCCCGAGAAACTGCTGATGTGGTGTTAATGGAGAATAATTTATCTGGGTTGCTAGATGCGATCGCGATCGCCAAAGAAACCCGATATATTATACAACAAAATACCACCTTAGTAGTCGGACCGAATTTAGCCGCCCTAGTTTTAGCATCCACCTGCGGATTGCACCCCTTAGCTGCCACCGTTATTCACAACGGTTCAGCGATCGCCGCTGGATTAAACGGGTTACGTCCTCTGATGCACATCGACCCCCCGCGATCGGCATCAGAACAGAGTGCAATCAACCTAAGTTAATACCCCTTACCCTTACTGGAGGAATTGTATCATGGGACTCATTCATTGGAAACAAGACGGAATTCAACAACATTTTGGTGAAATGATGGAAGCGGGAAAAGGAGGACGGGCGATCGCCTTGGGAATCGGCGCAGTAGTCCTCGCACCTATTCTATTACCGGCGATCGGCAAAGTCGCCAAACCCATCGCCAAAGCCACCCTAAAAAATGGCATTACCCTCTATGAAAAAGGCAAAGTTGCTGTTGCCGAAGCCAACGAAGT
>CAYUEH010000148.1:0-2493 GCA_964442465.1 uncultured Laspinema sp.
AACTAAGATAAGAACGACTTCAGGTTTTGTTATGAACTGGGGACGATCGCCTGTAAGATTTGGTCGCGGTTGAGGTTGCGTCCGATGAAGACTAGGCGGGTTTGGCGGGTTTCGGCTTCTTGCCAGGGGCGATCGTAGAAGTGATCGAAGCGTTTGCCGACGCCTTGTAGGACTAATCGCATGGGTTTATTCAGGACTGAAACAAATCCTTTGATGCGATAGATTTCGGCTTTTTCTACGAGGTTTTGGAGTTGGGTGACTAAGGTTTTGGGGTCGAAGGTTTGGTCTAGGATAATGTTGACTGAGATGATATCATCATCGTGGTCATGGTCTTCTTCGGTGTCGTGGTGACTGGGACGGCTGTCGAGGTTATCTTCGACGGCAGCATTAAATCCGAGGAGTAAGTCGGCGGTAATTTCACTACTTTTGCAGGGGACAATTTTGACGTGAGGGGGAAGTTGCGATCGCAGCCAAGTGATAACTTGGGTTTGAGTTTCCGCATCGACTAAATCGACTTTGGTCAGTAATACTAAGTCCGCACAAGCGAGTTGATCTTCAAACAGTTCTTCGATGGGGGTTTCATGATCTAAGCTGGGGTCGGCTTGGCGGGCTTGTTCTAAGGCATTGATATCGCCGACGAGGGTCCCGGCAGCGACTGCCTCACAATCGACGAGGGTGACGACGCCATCGACGGTGGCGCCGGTGCGAATTTCGGGCCAACGAAAGGCTTGGATCAGGGGTTTGGGGAGGGCGAGTCCGGAGGTTTCGATTAACATACAATCGAGGCGATCGCGCTGTTTGAGCAATTCCTGCATGGTGGGCAAAAATTCCTCTTGAACGGTGCAACAGAGGCAACCGTTGGTGAGTTCAATAATATTGCTGTCGGTAGCGGGAGATTCGTCACAGACTTGACAGGATTTGAGAAACTCGCCATCAATGCCGACTTCGCCAAATTCATTGACGAGGACGGCAATGCGTCGTCCTTGATTGTTTTGGAGGAGATGGCGGATGGTGCTGGTTTTGCCAGATCCGAGAAAACCAGTGATGACGGTAACAGGAATTTTATGCATGGGTTGATGTTGAGATGAAGTGAGAGATTACCCCCGATGAGGGCTGGATGCCTCACCGGGTTGATGTTGAGGGAGGGGATTAACCCAGAATTGAAGAGGCGAGAAATGCTGCGCCGATGCCACCGATGGTAAATCCAGCAAATCGCAGGGATAAGTTGGGGTCTTGATCCAAAGCGGTGAGAGTTTGGCGGACGAAGCCGATCGCAGCGGAGGCGATGGCGATTTGGATGGCGGTAAATCCAATCAGGTAAGCCAAGAGGGGGGCGGTTTCTGCGCCGATGATGGCTTCACCGTAGGCATAGCCGTGAAAGATGCCAGCGACGGCAGCGATCGCCGTGACGAGTTTTAAATTAGGCTGTTCTTTCATGGCTAGGAGGATGCCGACGGTGAGGACGGAAGCGGCAATGATGATTTCTACGGCAGGAATATCCAGGGTGAGTAAGTGAATTCCGGTTCCTCCCATTGCGGCGATCGCAAAGGTGATGGGAATCGCGATGCCGTAGGGATGGAAGGCACAGAGTAAGGCGATCGCGACGACAAAGGCGAAATGATCCAACCCGATCATCGGATGTGCGAATCCTGAGAGTAGTCCTTCCCAGATGTTACTCGGGGTGGCGGAATTCATCGGGTGATGGGCAAATGCCGGTTCGATTCCCCAGAACAAGGCAATGACAAGGGCAACGATCATTACTCCCCCTGTTATTCTGGGGTCATGGGGTAGAACAGATGGGAATCGGTTGAGGGTTCGCTTAAGCATGGGTTAGGTTAAAAAAATTGATTGGGTTAACATCTATAAGTGAGTCAGGTCAGGGGCATTAAGTGCGACTGAGACTCCGTTCCTCGGGAAAAGTGAGGATTCACCCCGGGCAATGGGGAGAAAAAATCAGGCACTCGGAATCATTCCGAGACCTGGATTTCCGGAAAATTGGCTAGAATGTGAGGACTCGGTCTAGTTTAGAGAACTCACAAAGATAGCAAATTTTTCCCCTTGGCGTGGGTATAGGGTCAAAAGTACGATCGCGCTGCCGTACTGTTACGCGCAAGGGCTACTATCGAGAGAATAGAGTGTTCTAGTAAAGGAAAATCAATGCCCATCTGTACCTCGCAGATGAATGTAAGGGTGGACGATCGCGGCGGTGGGCATTCTGACTTACCGACCCCTGAGGGCAAATGGAGATTTACCGGGAAGTTGGGGTTGGGATCACAGTTGCGGGACAGTGCCGGATTGGGACCGGGCTTTCCCCCTTGCGTCTGATGGCTGGACCCCATCAGAACCGCCTGATAGGGGATATCTTACCCCATCGGAGACACTTTACGACTGGGGAAATGGAGAGAAGCTGAAAAAGTTGCCCGGTGATCCTGGTTCCCTGCCGGTTGATCGGACAAAAAAAAGGGGCCAACGCTGGGTTGGTCATTTGTCATT